>NZ_VSZV01000084.1:0-3375 GCF_008919455.1 Rhizobium sp. PEPV16 | reverse complement strand
GCTCGGCTACGTGATCAACGTGCCGGACCTGACCTTTGCCGCAAGCCAGGTCAACAACCAGCTCCTGACGCAGCCCTTCCAGGTCTTCCTCATCCTGGCGATCGTCTACTTCGCCATCTGCTGGACGCTCACCTACTTCGCAAATCGCCTCGAGCGAAGCATCACGCGGCGGCGTGCGGGACTTTCCAACCTTCCCTCTGCCGCCTTGGTCGCGCCATCGAAAATCATATCGGAGCAGCTATGACCATGTCAGTTTCAGCACAGGAATTGCAGACGATCCGGCTTTCGCAGGTTTGCAAAAGCTACGGCGACTATCCGGTCCTGAAGGATATCGATGCGCAGGTCTCGCGCGGCGAGGTCGTGGTCATCTGCGGGCCGTCCGGTTCGGGAAAATCGACGCTGATCCGCACGATCAATCGCCTCGAGGAGATCAACAGCGGATCGATCACGCTCGACGGGCAAAACATTCACGCCGCCATGCGGGCAAAGGAACTCAATGCGCTGCGCAGCCGGATCGGCTTCGTATTTCAGAACTTCAACCTGTTTCCGCACCTTTCAGTGGTCGAAAACGTCTCGATGTCGCCAATCCGGGTAAAAGGCGTGGCGCCAGATGTTGCTGAGGACAAGGCCCTCAAGCTTCTCGATCGGGTCGGCCTTGCCGACAAGGCGCGGGCCTATCCCGGCCAACTCTCGGGCGGCCAGCAGCAGCGGGTGGCAATCGCCCGCGCCCTTGCCATGGAACCGCCGGTGATGCTGTTCGACGAGCCGACCAGCGCGCTCGATCCCGAAATGGTCGGCGAAGTGCTGGCCGTCATGAAGAGCCTGGCGTCCGAAGGCATGACCATGCTCTGCGTCACCCACGAAATGGGTTTCGCGCGCGACGTCGCGGATCGGGTCTGGTTCATCGATGCGGGCCAGATCCTCGAAATGGCGACGCCTGAGGAATTCTTCAACAATCCAAGCCATCCCCGTGCGCAGCGTTTCCTCGCTGATCTCAGGCATTGATACCAACCACCAAAAACAAAGGAGAACAGCAATGAACTGGAAATGCCTAACCCTCACCGCCGCATTTGCCGGAGTGGCAGCCGCCTTGCCCGCAAAAGCCGATCAGCTCGACAACATCATGTCGGCGAAAACCCTGCGCTGCGCGACTTTCGCCGACGTTCCTCCCTTCGCGTCACCCGATCCGAAGACCCGCGAAATGGCCGGTTTCGACGTCGATCTCTGCGGCGCCATCGCCAAGAAATTGGGCGTCAAGGCTGAAATCAAGCCAGTTTCAGTCGAGGCGCGCGTGCCCGAGGTCAAGCTCGGCCGCGTCGACATCACCGTTGCCAACCTCGCCTATACTCTGAGCCGCGCCGAGCAGATCCAGTTCAGCGATCCCTACTATCTCGCCAAGGAAATGCTGATCGTGCCGGCGGACGATGCCGGCAAGAAGAAGGCGGATTACGCAGGCCAGCGCATCGCTTCGACCAAGGGTTCAACCTCCGAGATGTCGATCAAGCTCAACAAATCCGACCCGCTGACCTTCCAGGATACCGCCTCTGCCTATCTCGCCGTCCAGCAGGGCAAGGCGCGCGGCATGGTGGCCAACACCATGACGACGACCAAGTTCGTCAATGAATCGAAGAGCAAGGGCAAGGCAATGCGGATGATCGAGGAGCCGATGCTGTACCAGCCGATCGGCATCGGAATGGCCAAGGATCAGCCGGCGCTGACCGCCAAGATCAACGAGATCCTTCGCAAGCTCGACACATCGGGCGAGATCAACAAGATCTGGGACAAGTGGCTCGGCCCGGATACCGAATACAAGATGACGCGCACCGACAAGGTCGTATCGCTCTCCGAGCTGAAGTTCGACCCGATCCCGTAAGCCGCCCGGCTTCGGCGTCATCCACTGACAACGTCCAAACAAATTGAGACGGCGGGACATGCCCGCCGTCGGCCAACGATGTGAGGCATCCATGATCCATATTAAAGATATTGCCGAACGGCCAAGCAAAGCCGATATCGACGCCGTTTCCAAATTTTCGCCCGCGACGATCCACGAGGCCCAAGGGCGCCGCGGAGCCCTTTCCTCCCGCCTCAAGCCTGTCGACTACCGCATGAAACTGTGCGGTCCGGCCTTCACGGTGAAATGCGCTCCGCGTGACAACATCATGCTGCAGCTCGCCATCAACTACGCAAAGCCGGGCGATATCATCGTCGTATCGGCGGGCGAATACGAAGAGGCCGGATCCTTCGGCGATGTCCTCGCCAATGCCTGTCTTGCAAAGGGCATCGGCGGCCTCGTGACCGACACCGGCGTGCGCGATACACTTCAGCTGAGGGAACTTGGTTTCCCGGTCTTCTCGCTCAGCGTCTGCATCAAGGGGACGGTGAAGGAGACCATAGCGGCGGTGAACGACACGATCATCGTCGGCGGCGAAATCATCCATCCCGGCGACATCATCGCCGGCGATGCCGACGGGCTGGTGGTCGTGCGCCGCCAGGAAGCGCAGGAAGTAGCCAGGCTGTCACAGGCCCGCGAAGATGCCGAGGCCGGCTATATCGCGGCATATAAGCAGGGCAAATCGGTCATCGAGGTCAGCAATCTCGAACCGGTGCTGAAAGCCAAGGGCCTCGTCGTCGACATTTGAGACGGCCGCCAGACCACATCCTTATAAGCTGGCCTTTCCGGTCGCGGCCATGGCGACCGGTTACCCCCTGGTGAAGAAACCGGTTCTCAGATGTTCTCTGGTGTCACGATTTCGAAGGCAATGGTGCGCTGAATCGTGCTGCCCGATGCGCCCTGCATGATCGTCTCGATCATCGTCTGCACCAGAACCGCAGACGTCTGTTCCAGCGGATGACAGAGAGCTGCGGTAATCATCCCTTCTGACAGACCTATTCGTGTCTCCGGTCCAATATCCCGGCAAACGAGACGGATGTTTCGGCGGCGCTCATGAGGAACTTCTCTGAGTGCCCGCAAGACCCCGGAGATGCCGCCACCGACAATCAGGATGCCCGTCAGGTCATCTGTCGTCGCCAACAATTCCTTGACCATCTGATAGGCCTCGCTCGGCTCTTCATGGGTGGGACGGCTGTCCTCAATGGTCAGATGCGGCGCATGTTCGCGCACGTAGGAGCGGAAGCTTGCATCGGAGACGTCCTGACATTGGTAGCGGTGGTTGCCGATGAAGACGGCAATGCGCCCTGGCCCGTGGGTCATTTGCGAGATGAACCACGCCGCCGTTCGTCCCATTTTCCAATTGTCTGCACCGACGTAAGCGGCCCGTTCTCGAGCCGACTGGTCGGTAATATAGGCGATCACCGGCTTACCCTTCTCATGCAGCTCGCGGATGGCCTGGGCGATCACCGGGTGATCCGCGGCGA
>NZ_VSZV01000137.1:0-6983 GCF_008919455.1 Rhizobium sp. PEPV16 | reverse complement strand
CGATGTTCGAAATCCCGCAGGATTTCGGAAATCCGGGCGTCATTGTCCTGTTTGTCGCCGGGCGCTGTGGCAAGGAGGGCATTGCGTCCGACACGCACCAAAAACCTTTCGAGACGCCCTCGCCGCCGGCCGCTTTTGATGATCAGTCCGCCGAAGGTCCTGTAGCCGCGCAATGCCTCCATTGTCCAGGAGCTGGCATAGGCGAGTGCGTGGGGCGTTTGCAGATGCTCGTCTGCCTGCATCTCATGCATGATCAGCCTGATCTGCGCCCGGATCGAAAGATCGCCCCAGAATGGCCCGACAAAGGAGCCGACATGTTGTCCACCGGACATGGCGTGCATGACGAGCGTGTCGGCTGGTTCGGCCTTGGGGATTCGCGAAAGCGTTTCGAGCGCGACACTGACCACCTGGACATTGCCAAGCGTGAATGACCGCAAAGGGTTTGCGGCGGATATGTGCCAAGAAACGGCGTCAATGATCTTGCGCCCAGCGCCAGGCATGGAATGATCCTGAATTAGCTGGATGAGCGAAAGGAACGTCGGTCGCCATTTATCGAGAACATCGATGAGACCGTCTGCCCGATCGATAAAGAGCCCTGTCTGCAGGCCATGGAGGATTACGCCGGCAAAAAGGTTTTCGTAGCCCGCGGCGTCCGGCATGTCAGGCAGAAGCGCTGCAAGGGCTGCAATATCCAAAGTCGGATCGAGCTTGGCGGCGACGACCCAGGCGAGCATGCGCAGTTGGCTGACGGGGGGCGTGATCCAACCTGTCTCCGGCCCCCCTGCCGACAAGCCCTGCTGCATCTGCAGCGCCTGCGCTTTCGTCGTCACGCGAACCGCGTCGCGCACCAGTTTGACCGGATCGCCGGACAGCGAACCGGCCTTCATGCGATAGAATGCGAGGCATTCGTCCACATGGCAAAATTCGGCGCCTGCAAAGGCCATGCGGAGCCAGAGATCCCATTCCTCGCCGGTCTGCAAGGTTTCATCCATGCCTTCCAAATGCTCGAAAAGGCTTTTGGGAAAGACGACCGTATGGATGGCAAGGGCGCAGAAGGAGGAGAATTCGCGCTTGGCGGCATCTCCCGTCAGGATGGGAGCCTGTTCTACCCGCAGCAGCCGGCCGCTCGGAGCAACGCGACGATAATCGCAATAGGCGAGAACGGGTGGAGATGCATCCTCTGCCACCGGCTGCATGTTTTCGATGAAGGTCGGATCCAGCCAGTCGTCGGCATCCAGCATGCAGAGCAGGGGAGCGACCGCAAGGCGTGCGGCGTGGTTTCGCGCCGCGGCGGCGCCGGCATTCGGCTGACGGGCGGGGAGAATGCGGCTGTCCGTTTTTGCGATGGCCTCGAGAAGCTCCCAGGTGCGGTCGGTCGAACCGTCATCGACCACGACAGCCTGCCAGTTCGATCGCGTCTGCTGCTGCAGGCTGGCAAGACATTGGGCAAGCGTATCGGCTGCATTGTAGGCGGGGATGAGGAATGAAATGTCAGGTGTCGCGGCGATCACCATGCGGGCCTCTTCCATCGCCGCAGAACGTATAGAGCGCCGTTTACGCTTCCGAGCATCTCCTGCTTCAGGAAGACGTCGTGCGATGTCGTGCCTTTGCGAAGCCGTCTTCGGAGCCTTCCGGCGTAATATTTCGGAAACGAGAGCAGGATGCGCCGCAGATTGGCGTTATTTCCTGTGTTCTGATACTGGACCAGCAGCGCTGCGACATGGCCACTCATATATTGGTAGATCTGTTTGGCGAGCCCCTTCATATCCTTGCGATGAAAGTGCCAGGCTACCGCCGTCGGCTCGTAGCGGCAGACATGGCCATGATGGAGGAGCCGGTTCCAGTATTCGGAATCGCCCGAGCATCCGGCAGCGCCCATATCCAGGCGGACATCGAACAGGCCGATCTCCTCGAAGACCTTGCGGCGGATGGCCTGACTTGCGCCGGCTCCTATCGTCCAGACCGGAGCGCCGTAACGTGTATCCCTGGTATAGAAGTCCTGATTGAAATCCTGCCGCAGATAACCCCTGCCAAAACTCCAGTGCTTTTCGAAGATAAACTGTGCAGGCGTTGCGAGTTCCCCGGGAAGGACCAACCCGGTTACGCAGGCGATCTCCGGCAGATCGAACCCCTTCATCAGGTTTTCCAGCCACCGCTCGTGGAGAACGACGTCATCATCCGTAAACGCGACGAATTCGGTTCTCGCCGCACGAACCGCAGCGTTGCGCGCATAATCCAGCCCGACCCGCTCTTCACGGACATAGGTTGCGCCCGATTCCTCCACCACACGACGCGTCGCATCACCGGCGGAGGCATTATCCACCACGATGATCTCGACGGGGCTGAGCGACTGTTTGGGGATCGAGGCCAGGCACCGACGTAGCTCCTCCGGCCGGTCCTTTGTGCAAATCAGAATGCTGACGTCGCGGTTTCGCACAGGGGTTTGCGCGACTTGACGCGCATGCTCGAGCGTCTCGGGCCGCACGACACGCTCGGCGAGTGCCGCCGCCGTCTCGGGCCTTTCGATATAGGCCTGTCCTACGGGAAGACCATCCGACAGAAAGACCACGAGCCCATCGGAGATCGGGGGCGAAATGGCATCAAGGTGAGAGGTGGCGAGATCAAGATAGTGAATCGGTACGGGAAAACTCATATCCTTCAGATCGGACGGAATTGGTTCTCGCATCATCACTCTCTCAATCGCACCGTGAACATACGCCGCGCGCATCCAAGACGCGAGTCTCGAAAGCCGACATGGTTTATTCCGCGGCGTGCCTCATTTGGTCCCTGAACCAATCGAGCGTCATCGCCACGCCCTGTTCGTAGGTGATTTTGCACGACCACTCGGGCATGACATAGTGCGCGTTGGTCAAGTCCGGCCGTCTGTTCGTGGGGTCCTGCGGCGGTGACGGCTCGAAGACGATCGGCACGCCGCCAACAAGTCTGGAGACATATTGCGCGACTTCGAGAACCGAAATCTCGCGATCATTGCCGACGTTCAGAGGCCCCTTATAGTCGGTTTCATTCATCCAGAAATATCGCGCGAAACCATCGACAACATCATCGACATAGCCCCAGCTGCGAGACTGAAGGCCGTCGCCGAATACGGTAATCGGGCGGCCCGAGAGCGCCTGGGTGATGAAGTTGGAGACCGCGCGACCATCGTCGGACCGTGTCCGCGGGCCATAGATGTTGAAGGGACGAACGATCTTGACGTCGAGCCCTTGGGTGCGCTGCATCTCGAACAGCAGCGACTCCGTGCATCGTTTGCTTTCGTCGTAGGACGCACGCGGTCCGGTACAGTCCACCTGGCCCTTGTAGGATTCCGGCTGCGGCGAGACCAAAGGGTCTCCATAGACTTCGGAGGAAGAGGTAAAACAGAAACGCCCGCCATTTTTCAGCACATCGAGAAGCCGGAACGCGCCGAGAAGGTTGGCGGAAATCGTCCTCTTCGGCTCCTTCATGTACCACGGCGGCGATGCGGGGGATGCGAGATGGTAGACTTCATCGAATTTCTCAGAAGTCTGCAGCGTCTCGACGTCGGATTTCACAAAGTGGAAACGGGGGTCCCTGATGTGCGCGATATTTTCGAAAAGCCCGGTCCACAGGTTGTCAACAACGACCAGCTTCTGAATGTCCGTCCTAAGCAAAAGTCGATCACACAAGTGGGATCCGATGAAGCCAGCCCCGCCAGAAATCAATACGCTTTTCATTGCATTGCGCCTCGTGACTTGAGATAAGGTGCCTGTTTATTAGCACCACCTGTAATGCGTGACAATTACTTAGAAGAATTCTAAGAAATACTCGCTTATTAATGTTAATTGTTAAATTCGCCTACTTTAAGGTGTTGCCGCCGATGCCGCGCTCGATAACGCGTGGCCGCGCCGGGACCGGATGCGACAGATGCTCGGCGCGCGATCATCACGACCTGCCCAATATCGACTATCCATTCCATGAGGCGGCCGCACGCGTTCCGGATCCAGAGCTGAGGTCGCTCATCGAAAAGCACGTCGCTCGGTGGAAACGGGGAGCCTTGATGTGGTGCTATATTTTCGAAAGATCCGGTGCAAAGATTGTCAACAACAACCGGCTTCCGGACATCGCTTCCTAAGTAAAAGTCGGTCACAGGAGATCCAACGAAGCCGGCTCTGCCAGCAATTGATACGCTTCTCACATCAGCGCGCCTCGTTACTTAAGATGTATTATTGTTATTACAGCGATTGAACGTTTAGTATGGGCACGAAGTCCGGGGTTGGCTCGGACTTTGGTCTGAATTTCCCGCGCGCGGAAACGATCGTCGGCGTCGTTCGAAAATCCAAACTATGGCGCCTGCGCGTCTTTTCAAGCGCCTGGACAACGCTTTAACACATTGGATCTACCTCATTTTTCCCGAGCATAGATTCCGATTTTCGGGCCGACGCGTGAGCGCCGACCGCAAGGCGGCCGCAGTGCGGTCCTCCATTCCTCCGCAGATACATGGAATGTCCCGCCTTCGCGGTGCCGCTCGGCTGTTGCCGGTGACCGCACAGGCTTCTGGCACTGGGCGGCGCCTGGTCTATCGAGACCGTCAGCCCGGTTCTCACCATGGCCGTTCTGGCGCTTCTGACCGCTTCGCGCTGCGCATCAAGCCTTGACGATTGAGTCAGCCCTCCGGGGACGACGCAAGCCGGTTGGCATCGAACTGGGCGGCGACCGGAATGATATCCTCACCGGATGTCGCGACATTCGCCTGACGATGAACCGTGCGCGGGGAAACGCGAGGCGCACTCAATTCTATCATCTCGCCAGGAGAATGCAGCGCCCATTTCATCAGCGCCGCGTCGGAAGTCGATCCGAAGAAATTTGCTTCTTCCCAGGAGGCGGTCATGGGCAGTGAGGCGATCATGTTCGTGCCCTGCTTGGAGGCCGGGTGTGCAACAAGGCGGGGTTCGAAGCGGGCATAGGCCGGCAATGCAGACGCCGGCCTATCCGGAAGGACATCAATTGGACCGATCGACGCAGTCTCTACTTTGTCATCCACGCCCGCGTCGTGCTCGAGGGCAGCCGGCCGCATCGCCGGTATCGGAATCGGGAAAGATGAAAGATCCGGAGCGGACCGTTTGTCATCCCGCTGGGCGGCGCCGGTCTGCAGCGCGAGCGCATTCAATGCTCGGCTTTTCGGCGTGGGCAGAAGCGCCGTCACGAGTTTATTGTCTGTAGTATCGCCGCTCGACGTGGTCGACGCGCTCACGTCTTCGTCTTCTCCAGCGGTGCTGGCGATCTGGATCGAGGTGGGGCCGCCGCGCTTCTTGTGGTTCGCAACCGCCTGATTGTATCCCGGCAGCGGCCGGCCATCGGCCGGCAGATGCATGGTCTGCCCATTCGGGAATATTCGAGCGAGTTCTTGCCGGGACATGCGGGGCCAGGCTCTGACGTTGCCGACATCGAGATGCACGAAGGGCGATCCCGAGGTCGGATAATATCCGACGCCGCCGACCTGCATCTGCATCGCCAGCGCACGCAGCGTCGAAAGCTTCACGCCGGGAACGTAGAAATCCATCGCCTTGCCCAGCATGTGCTGGCTCTTCTTGGCGACGCCCGTGCTGCGCGAACGGTTGCGGAGCATGTTGTTGGTGCTCGGGGAACGATAGGCGGAGACGATATGGATGTAGTCCTTGCCGCCGCTGCGCTTGTACACTTCCCAGACCAGGTCGAGCAGCCGGGGATCCATCCGGGTGGGCTCGTTCCTCCGCCAGTCGCGCAGAAACCGATTGATCTGGGCGAGGCCCTTTGGATCGAACTTTCCGTCCCGCTTGTAGGTAATCGTGGCCCTCTCGCCCGTATGGGTGAAGAACAGCTTCAGGGCCCGATCTTCCGCCGAGACAAATGATGCAGAACCGACAAGTGCCGGCAGCGCAAACAGAGCTGGGAGAATGGTCTGCGCTGCGAAGCGTTTTGCACGCGATAGGAGCTTGGCAATTCCGCCCAAAGCTCCGCCCGATAATCCTTGCACTGGGTACTTCAACACGAACAATCCCGTCCAACACCAAACACTCGACGACGGGGCGGAAACCTCCGCATCCATCAGGCTCAATAAAGCCAGCTTATGGTCAATAAATTGCTAACAAGCGGATGCGAGCCATCCAGGCGCAGTGGCACTCGGGGGCCGGCGCTGTTTTTGTCGTGTTTCGGCCGACGGAGATGCCGGCCGCTTGCGTCTGCGGATGAAATCGCGTCGCGCTCTTCCTACGAAGACACGGCAATAAAAAGGCGGCCCGCACTCCTACTCTCGATACCGCAAAGCGTTCAGAAGAAGCACGAACGCCGGAGAGTGCTGCCGCCGACTGGGGTAGTACAGGTGGTATCCCGCGAAAGGCTCGCACCAGTCCTCCAACACTCGCACCAGGCGTCCGTCGTCGATGTAGGGCTTGGCATAGTCTTCGAGCATGTAGGAAAGTCCGACGCCGGCGAGCGCCGCGTTCATCCGTAGCGAGCCGCTATTGAACACGGCCTGCCCGTCGACCCGGACGTTGACGGTTTTGCCGCCCTTTTCGAATTCCCAGGCGTTGATCCTTTTAGATGTCGGCATCCGGATGTTGGTGCAGTTGTGCTGTGTGAGATCTTCCGGGTTCTCAGGTCGCCCGTGCTTGTCGAAATAAGAAGGCGACCCGACTACCGCCATTCGCAGGTCCGGGCCGATCCTCATGGCGATCATGTCCTTCTCGACTTGCTCGCCGAGGCGAACGCCGGCGTCGAACCGCTCCGCCACGAGGTCGATCAGCGTAGCATCAACGATCACCTCGATCTTGACATCCGGGTATTCGCCGAGAAATTTTTCGAGAACCGGCCAGAGTATCGTGTCTGCCGCGTGTTGACTTGAGGTGATCGCGATCCTGCCCGCCGGGCGCTCGCGAAGATGTGTCAGCGCATCTAGTTCCGCGTCGATCTCCTCGAAATGCGAGCCCAGTGACGTTAGGAGCTTTTCCCCCGCCTCCGTAGTCGAG
>NZ_VSZV01000089.1:0-3774 GCF_008919455.1 Rhizobium sp. PEPV16 | reverse complement strand
AATAGGCATTGGATTCGCGGGAAAGGATGTCGCCATCGGCATTGGTGGCGCCGTCCTTATAGAGCGTGTGGGCGGCGATGCCGAATTCGGCGATTTCGTGCATGCGCTTGGTGCGGATCTGCAGTTCGATGCGCTGGCTGGAGGGGCCGACAATGGTGGTGTGCAGCGAACGGTAATCGTTCTGCTTCGGCGTCGAGATATAGTCCTTGAAGCGGCCGGGCACGACGCGCCAGCGCGTGTGGACGATGCCGAGTGCCCGGTAGCAGGAAGGGATGTCCTCGACGATCAGGCGGAAGCCGTAGACATCGGAAAGCTGTTCGAAGGAAAGCGACTTCGATTGCATCTTGCGGAAGACCGAATAGGGCTTCTTCTGCCGGCCCTTGACATAGGCGCTCGTCAGGCCGCTTGCGACCAGAAGGTCGCGCAGTTCGGCCTCGATCTTCTTGACGATGCCCTCGTTGCGCTTCGAAAGCTCTTCCAGCCGTTTGGTGACGGTCTCGTAGGCTTCCGGGTTCATATGGCGGAAGGAGAGCTCCTCGAGTTCCTCGCGCATGTCCTGCATGCCCATGCGGCCGGCGAGCGGCGCATAGATTTCCATCGTCTCCTCGGAAATGCGGGCACGCTTGTCGGCCGACATGTGATCGAGGGTACGCATATTGTGCAAGCGATCGGCAAGCTTGACGAGCAGCACGCGCACATCGTCGGAAATGGCGAGCAGCAGCTTGCGCAGATTTTCCGCCTGCTTGGCCTTCTTGGTGACGAGATCGAGCTTCTTGATCTTGGTCAGACCCTCGACCAAGCGGCCGATATCCTCGCCGAAGAGTTCGTCGATCTCGGCACGCGTCGCCGTCGTATCCTCGATCGTATCATGCAGAAGGGCAACCGCGATCGTCGATTCATCGAGATGCATGTCGGTGAGGATGGCGGCGACCTCGAGCGGATGGGAAATATAGGGATCGCCGCTCGCGCGCTTTTGCTGGCCATGCTTCTGCATGGCGTAAACATAGGCTTTGTTCAGCAGTGCTTCATTGGCATCGGGCTTGTATTGCTGAACCCGCTCCACGAGCTCGTACTGCCGCATCATTCCAAAGCCACTCCGATAAAAATAAAAGCGCGCCAATCAACGATTGGCGCACACATGGGCAATAATATGCCTAAGCAATAAAGGTGCAAGATTGACGATTGGTAATCGTCGCTCTTTTGCGTCGCATGCAGCTTTTTCCGGCATCTAACCGATGCGACCGGAGATCCCGCCTGCGCGCTTAGTAGTCGTCGCTCTTTTCCGGCGGCACGAGGCCTTCGATGCCGGCAAGCAGCTCTTCTTCCGACATCTGGTCGAAAGTGATCGTCTCCGGCACGTCGTCCTGCTCTTCGCTGTCGGCCGCAGTGGCACCGCCGGCGGCGATCATGCTTGCCGGGTCGGGCTCGGGCTCGTCGACTTCGACATGCTTCTGCAGCGAATGGATCAGATCCTCCTTGAGGTCGTCGGGCGAAAGCGTCTCGTCGGCGATTTCGCGCAGGGCCACGACAGGATTCTTGTCGTTGTCGCGATCGATGGTGATCGAGGCACCCTGGGAAATCAGCCGGGCGCGGTGGCTGGCGAGCAGAACCAGCTCGAAGCGGTTCTCCACCTTGTCGATGCAATCTTCAACTGTGACACGGGCCATTGCCTGTCCTTTACGGTCGTCATTTCGGGATTAACACGCCCGATACAATTAAAACCGGGCAAATACAAGTTTTTCGTTCCGGCTCCCCTCGTCTTTATCCGCGGCTGAGCTAGATTTCCATGGAGAATGTCAAATTCCACCGAAGGTTGCTTGGAATATGTCGAATCGTGCCCTAAATCTTTCATATATGAATAATTCATAAAGTAAGGATCAGATCGAAATCGAAACACAAGCTATTGTTTTTATTGAAGTTTGACCCATACGGATTTCGATTGCTCTCATTGGATTGGTAAGCGATGTTTGACCCACGCGAAAAAATTGCACTCTTCATTGACGGCGCCAATCTCTACGCTGCATCCAAGAGCCTCGGCTTTGACATTGATTACCGCAAGCTCCTGAAAGCATTCCAGAAACGCGGATATCTGCTGCGCGCGTATTATTATACCGCTCTGATCGAAGATCAGGAATATTCGTCGATCCGGCCGCTGATCGACTGGCTTGACTACAACGGCTACAAAGTCGTCACCAAGCCCGCCAAGGAATTCACGGATTCCATGGGTCGCCGAAAGATCAAAGGCAACATGGACATCGAGCTTGCGATCGATGCCATGGAACAATCCGAAACGGTCGATCATCTCGTCATCTTCTCGGGCGACGGCGATTTCACCAACCTGGTCGAGGCATTGCAGCGCAGAGGCCGCAAGGTCTCGGTGATATCAACCATGGCGACCCAGCCACCAATGATTGCCGACGACCTGCGCCGTCAGGCCGATCATTTCATCGATCTCTTGTCTCTGAAGGCTGAAATCGGTCGCGATCCTTCCGAGCGGGCGCCACGTCCGGCCGAAGTCGCCCCGGCCAGCGATTTCGAAGACTGATCTCTCACTGTAACACTTTGAATTATGCAGGGGCGGCCAGCTCCTCGCGTGGCCACGCCTTTACATGGACGATACGCGACAGCGGCCGATTGCAGCGTGATCGGCCCTAAAGCGCGTCGCGATCTTCCAGATTCGCTTCTTGCGCTTTAAGTCTTTGTTTTTACGCATGCCGTTGCCGCAAAACCGCTGCACACTTTTGCGCGACATGCTTTAGCGCGGTCAACCATGAGCCTTCAGCAGGCGGCTCTTCTGCCGGTTCCAATCGCGCTCCTTCTCGGATTCGCGCTTGTCGTGCAATTTCTTACCCTTGGCGAGCGCCAGTTCCATCTTCGCCCGACCGCGATCGTTGAAATAGATCTTCAGCGGGATCAGCGTCATGCCTTCGCGGTTGATGGCAGAGCGCAGGCGATGGATTTCACGGCCCGACAGCAGCAGCTTGCGGCGTCGGCGCGGTTCGTGATTGAAGCGGTTGGCCTGCAGATATTCCGGCAGGTAGGAATTGATCAGCCAGATCTCGCCGCCCTCATCCGAGGCGTAGGATTCGGCGATATTGGCCTTGCCTTCGCGCAGCGACTTGACCTCCGTGCCCATCAGCACGATGCCGGCCTCGTAAGTATCGATGATCTCGTAGTTGAAGCGGGCCTTGCGGTTTTCGGCCACGACCTTGTTCACCACACGCTGGCTGCCTTTGGGGGCCATGACGATATTCCAATTGTTTTTTAGGGCGCGAAAAGCCGCGCCCTCATTCCTTGCCCTCTATGTAAGGGAGAGACCCCGTCTTGTGAAGACGGCCGGTCTCGTCAGTTCAGCAGGCCTGCATGGCGCATCGCGGTGTCGATCGCCGATTCCGTTGCCGGCTCCAGCGTCGAAAGCAGCGGCGAACGAACGTTGCGGCTCATCCGGCCAAGTTTGGAGAGCCCGTATTTGGCACCGCAAAGACCCGGCTCAAGGAAGATAGCCTTGTGCAGCGGCATCAGCCGATCCTGATATTCCAGGGCGCGGGCATAGTCGCCTGCCAGCGTTGCCGCCTGGAAGTCGGCGCAAAGGCGCGGGGCGACATTGGCCGTTACCGAAATACAGCCGACACCGCCATGGGCGTTGAAGCCGAGCGCCGTCGCATCCTCGCCGGATAGCTGCCTGAAATCCGCGCCGCAGCTGATGCGCTGTTCGGAGACGCGCTCGATCTTGCCCGTCGCATCCTTGACGCCGACGATATTCCTATGCGCCTT
>NZ_VSZV01000160.1:0-8060 GCF_008919455.1 Rhizobium sp. PEPV16 | reverse complement strand
CTCGGCATAGTCTAGAAAAGCCTGCGCGTTGGCATCGCCGCCCTCGATCAGATAGGCCCAGAGCGCGTTGAGATCGTCGAGGTCAATATTGGAGAAAGGCACCAGCCCCGCATCCGGCCTGGCGTCACCCGGCAGCACCGCGATCAGCGCTCCGGCGCGGGCGGCTGCCGCATGCAGCGCCTCCAGCGCATAATGGAAATAGCTGGCGCCGCCGAGCGCGCGGACGATGATCAGCTTCGCATGCCGCGCGGTGCGCTCGACATAGGTATCGACCGACATCGGATGCTTGAGGCTCATCAGGCTGGCAAGCCGGAGCGAAGGCCCCGCCCCGCGCTCGCGATGGGCGGCTGCGATCGCGGCAAGCTCGCTGTCGGCCGCCGACAGGAACAGGATATCGCCCGGCGTCTGCCCGAGGTCGATTGCCTCCTCGCCGTCGCTGATCGTTCCCTGTTGAGCCAGAAGCAGATGCATCGGGTTACGCCAGCGCTTCGATCGCCGCCCTCACCGCGTCCTGATCCATTTCGTGCAGGCCGATGACGACAAGGCGGGTGGCGCGCTTTTCGCCAGGCGTCCAGGCGCGGTCGAAATAATGGTCGATGCGGCTCCCGACGGCCTGGAGCTGCAGCCGCATCGGCTTGTCGGAGACATCGACGAAACCCTTGAGGCGCAGCACGTCATGGGCTGAAATAACAGTCTTCAGCGACTCGATGAAGCCGGCGGGATCGGCGACCGGGCCGAGTTCGGCGACGAAGCTGTCGAATTCGTCATGGTCGTGCGGCGCACCATCCTCATGCTCCAGCTCGTGATGCGACTTGCGATTGGCGACATCGTCCTCCGTACCGATGCCGAGGCCGAGCAGGATGCCGGCCGACACCTCGCCGTTCCGCGCCTCGATCATCACGGGCTTGCGCACCGTGCGGGAGGCGACCTCGTCGCGCACCCTGATGAGGCCGGCAGCGTCGATCAGGTCGGTCTTGTTGAGCACGATGAGATCGGCGCAGGTCAGCTGATCCTCGAACAACTCCTCGATCGGGCTCTCGTGATCGAGCGATTCATCCTCGGCGCGGCGCGCATCGACGGCATCGTGGTCGTCGGCAAAACGGCCGGCGGCAACAGCGGCGCTGTCGACCACCGTAATAACGCCGTCGACGGTCACCTGGGTGCGAATGTCGGGCCAGTTGAAGGCGGCGACCAGCGGCTGCGGCAGGGCAAGACCTGAAGTCTCGATGACGATATGGTCGGGCCGCTGTTCGCGCTCGAGCAGCTTCGTCATCGTCGGAATGAAATCGTCCGCAACCGTGCAGCATATGCAGCCATTGGTCAGCTCGATGATGTCGTCCTCGGTGCAATTCTCCGCACCGCAGCCCTTCAGCACGTCGCCGTCGACGCCGAGATCGCCGAACTCGTTGATGATCAGGGCAATCTTCCTGCCGCCGGCGTTGGTGAGCAGGTTGCGGATCATCGTCGTCTTGCCGGCACCGAGGAAGCCGGTGATGACGGTTGCGGGAATCTTCTGCTGGTTCATGGACTTAACCCTTCATTTTCAGCGGCAGGCCTGCCGCGATGAAATAAACTTCGGCGGCCTTCGCCGCGATCGATTGGTGCAGCCGGCCGGCATGATCGCGAAAATCCCGCGCCATGCGATTGTCGGGCACGATGCCGAGACCGACCTCATTGGAAACGAAAACGAGCCGCGCTTTCGCGGTGGGCAGGAAATCGGCAAGGGCGACAAATTCCGCCGCCATCTCACGCTCCTCCATCATCAGATTGGTGACCCAGAGCGTCAGGCAGTCGATGAGGACGATGCGCTCCTTGCGGTCGATGGCGGTGAGCTTGCCGACAAGATCGAGCGGCTCCTCATGCGTCGTCCAGGACGGACCGCGATCGGCCTTGTGTTGGGCGATGCGCGCCTGCATCTCCTCGTCCCATGCACGGCCGGTCGCGACATAGTGACGGTCGAGGCCGGTCGCCGTCACGAGGTCTTCGGCGAACCGGGATTTGCCGGAACGTGCTCCGCCGAGGATGAAGGTGGCAGTCATGCTCAAACGCCCCTCAGGGAGAGTGCGTAGCCGTGGCTTGTTCCGAGTGCACCTTTCTCGGCTACTGAGGGTGTGACACCCCCCTCTGTCCTGCCGGACATCTCCCCCACAAGGGGAGAGATTGAATCGCCGAGAGCTTTTCTCCAAACAATTGATGTAGGACGACGGTCGTGCTGCTTGCCGATCTCCCTCCTTGTGGGGGAGATGTCCGGCAGGACAGAGGGAGGGACCCAGCATTCGACATAAGCGGCCGAAAGCACACCTCTTGCAGCACTGCTTGGAGGCGTCGCGCGCGCCGCACCAGGCCGCGCCGAATTCAATCGTTCAGCCAAGACAACCTCCGTGCTGGCAACGGGCATAGTGCCCAGGTGTGGGCTTCTCGCCCGGCACGCATGGCAGGTCTCCTGGCTCGCGGTTATCGGCCGCGATCGGAGCGGACCGGAAACCGGTCGCCCTGATCGTGCCAGCGGATCATCCTCGCCTTCCCGGCTGCATCAGTGAAAAGGTGGACGATTCGTAGATTGAGAGGCGTCCGACCCCGGTTGATCACCATGCATTTCCAGTGGCTTTTCCGGCATGTCGCCCGTCCCGCCCGCTTGCATGATTGCAAGCCGCCGGCCGGAAGGGCTTAGTGCCGGATGGAAGACCCTGACCGCTCTACAGTCGCGGGGTCGGCTGTGATGAAGGCGCCCGGCTTGGGTCCGCCCCGTCACATTCCCTTTTCATCCGGAAGGGCGCAACACCGATCCGGAACCATCCGTTATGTCAGGATGGTCAGTCGACCATCCGTTATCGGGATGGTTAGGCAAGCGCAGGGATGAAGTCAACCGGCCTTGGCGACCGCCCGATCGCCGGCCACGTGACGTGGCCACACAAACACGACTTACCCTACCTTAAATATCGTCATTTATCAGAGACTTACGTCACCGAAATTTATTCCAACCGCCGGCTTTTCGCCGCAATTGCGTCGCAAGCGGACTGCGCGACCATCTCCGCCCTTGACCGGGCCTCTCCCCGCCTAGTTGTCTAGCCATGCTTATGAAATTGGATCGGCGCGGTTTCCGCGCGCTGCGTGTTTTCTTCGATCCGGGACGCCTGAGGGCGCTGACCCGGCGCAGCGAAGTCGGCCTGTCGCTGGCGGGCGCCGTCGTCGGCATCATCTCGGGTCTCGCCGTCACCGGCATGAGCTATGTCTCCAACGAGCTGCACCAGCTGGTCTTCGGCATCGCCGACAGCGAACGGCTGAGCTCGTCCGAGATCGAGAACAAGCTGCTGCTGCTCACCGCCCCCGTCATCGGCGGCGCCCTGCTCGGCCTGCTGCTTTTCGTGCTGGCGAAACGGCGCAAGAAGCCGATGGTCGACCCGATCGAGGCCAATGCGCTGCATGGCGGCCGCCTGTCCCTGACCGACAGCATCATCGTTGCCGTGCAGAACCTGATCTCCAACGGTTTCGGCGCCTCTGTCGGCCTGGAGGCCGGCTATACCCAGCTTGCCGCCGGCCTCGCCTCGAAATTCGGGCTGAAGCTGCAGCTTCGTCGCTCGGACCTGCGCACCCTCGTTGGCTGCGGCGCGGCGGGCGCCATCGCCGCCGCCTTCAACGCGCCGCTGACCGGCGCCTTCTATGCTTTCGAGCTGATCATCGGCACCTATACGATCGTCTCGCTGACGCCTGTCGTCGTCTCCGCCCTTGTCTCCACCCTGATCGCAAGGCTGCTCGCCGGCAGCGATTTCACCATCGATATCGGCAGCTTCGGTTCGGTCGTGCCGGCCGATTATATCCCGGCGCTGCTGCTCGGTGCGTTCTGCGCCGGTGTCGGCATCCTGATCATGCAGGGCGTCGCTTTTGTCGAGGAGCTTGCGCGCAAGAGCTCGATCGCCCCACCCTTCCGCCCGGCACTCGGCGGCATCATCGTCGGGCTCTTGGCGATGATCTCGCCGCAGGTGCTTTCGGCCGGCCACGGCGCGCTGCATCTCAACCTTTCCCGTGACGTGGCAATCCCGACGCTGATCGGCCTCTTCCTTTTGAAATCCTTCGCCTCGGCGATCTCGATCGGCTCCGGCTTCAGGGGCGGCCTGTTTTTCGCCTCTCTGTTCATGGGAGCCCTGCTCGGCAAACTCTTCGCCTATTGCGGCCCCTATTTCGCCGATGCGACGCTGACGCCCGTCATCTATGCCGTGGTCGGCATGAGTTCGCTTGCCGTCGCCGTCATCGGCGGGCCGCTGACCATGACCTTCCTGGCGCTCGAAATCACCGGCGACTTTCCGATCACGGCGCTGGTGCTCGCTGCCGTCATCACCTCCTCGCTGGTCGTGCGTTCGACCTTCGGCTACTCCTTCGCCACATGGCGCTTCCACCTGCGCGGCGAAAGCATCCGCAGCGCCCATGATGTCGGCTGGATCCGCAATCTGACGGTCGACAAGCTGATGCGCGCCGACGTCAAGACGGCAAGGGCGGGCATTTCTCTGGAGGAATTCAAGCAGGCCTTCCCGATCGGCTCGACCCAGCGCGTCATCCTCGTCGAGGAGAGCGACAAATATGCGGGCCTCGTGCTGGTGCCGGAGATTTACGCCAATCCGACCGATGCGCAGGACGAGGGCAAGACGCTTGCCGATTTCATCCACTATCGCAACGATTTCCTGCAGCCGCAGATGAATGCCAGGCAGGCGGCGGCGATCTTCGACAAGAGCGAAAGCGAAGCGCTCGCCGTCGTCAACAACCTGATCGAACGCAAGGTGATCGGCCAGCTCAGCGAAAGCTACACGCTGCGCCGCTACAGCGAAGAACTCGACCGCCGCCGCCGCGAAGTCTCAGGCGAGATCTGAGCAAGTCGGAACACTCCGTCGTCAGTCGGTGCCGGCGAGCTTGAAGACGTTGACCGGCTTCGAAACGCCGCGCAATTCGAAAGAGCCGAGACATTCGCTGGCAACGGCAGAGGTTACCGCGAAACTCTCCGACATCAGCAGATGGTGCCCGAGCACGCCGCAGAGTTTTTCGAGCCGCGAAGCCTCGTTGACGGCGCTGCCGATGACGGTGAAATCAAGCCTGCCGCGTGCGCCGATATTTCCATAGAAGACCTCGCCAAGATGCAGCACGACATCGACGCCGATGTCAGGACCTCCATCATTCCTCCGCTTACCATTCAGCACCTTGTTGGCTTCTAGAATATTCCTTGCGGAAGCCAGTGCGGCCATGCAGGCCTTTTGCGGATCTTCAGCATCGGTCGGAAAGATCGCCAGCACGCTATCGCCCATGAACTTGAGGATCTCGCCCGAATTTTCCTCGACATGCCAGCCGATCAGCTCGAAATGTTCATTCAGAAACCCGGCGATTTCGCCCGGCTGATAAACCTCGGTCAGCGCCGTGAAGTTTCTCAGGTCCGCAAGCAGGATCGCAGCATTGATCGCCCCTCCCTTTCCCCTCTGAATATCGCCTGCAAGGATGCGTGCACTTGTTTTGGCGCCTGTATAGACGGCAAGGATATCCGATGCGGTTTTCGTTGCCGCGATACGATAACAAGCCAGCCCCAGCGCCGGGAAGAGCTTCGCGACGATCGCCAGTTGGTCATCAGAAAATCCGCCCGGCCTGTCGCTTGTAAGAGACAGACTGACCCCGCGCAGCGCAGCCTCCTTCGGAAACTCCAGCAGGCCGACCAGATGATCGGTGCCGCCGCCATGCGCGAATTCCGCAAGCTGTGGGTAGTCATCGACACCCTCACCCTTGGCGATGTTCCATCGACCTGACGTTTCGCCACGGCCCAAAAGAAAATAGATCGGGGTCTTCTCGAAATTCAGCACTGCCGCACTGCCATACTCGGCATTCTCGATCGTGGTCGCACCGCCGCGCACGAAATTGGCCGAGACGCCGCCATACATGGGATGAATAGACGGCATTGAGATGCTTCCCCGCCAGATCGGAAAGCCATCCGCGATCAGCCGATCGCACAATCCGGCTATCAGCTCGCCAATATGCTCAGCTGTGATTCCATGCTCTATAAGCCACTGAATATGATTGTTAATTTCCGAACCTCCAAATGACCGACGCAGTTTATGGTCGGAATTCGGGCAAATGGACGGCGATGACCAACCCGGGGCGTTGCTACGTCAACCAATAGGCGAGTCAGGCAGATATTTCTAGCCATGGTCTCCGGCAACGACAACCACAAGGCAGGCTAAGCGGGAATGATACCTGCCGTTACCGTCATTCGGCTCCGACGAGAAGCAGTGAAGCGTGCCGCAGAAATGAAAGACGGTGCCGCAGCGCTTGCGGATATCTCACATCCTGACTGTCATGCCGCCGTCCACCGTCAGCACGTGACCGTTGACGAACGAAGCGGCGTCGCTTGCAAGAAACAGCGCCGCGCCGGCGATCTCGTCCGGGCGTCCCCAGCGCTGAACCGGGATGCGCTGGCGCACGAAGGGCATCAATTCCTCGTTCGCAGCCATCGCCGCGTTCGTCTCGGTCGCGAACCAGCCGGGCGCAATCGCATTGCTGGTGATCCCATGCGGGCCGAATTCGACCGCCATGCCGCGCATCAGTCCGGTCAATCCCTGCTTTGCTGCCGGATAGACGCAGTCGCCGGGCATGACGACATGGCCGCTGATCGAGGTCACTGCGATCAGCCGGCCGTAATTGCGTCGCTTCATCAACACGGCAGCGTCGCGCGACAGCGTCATCGCCGCCGCCAGGTCGGTGCGCAGCAGCTCGATGATCGCATCATCGTCGAATTCGGCCAGCGGCCGCCTGTCGCGAGCGCCGACATTGTTGATCAAAATATCGAGACGACCATGGACCTTGTCGATATTCGCCATCGCAGCACGCTGTGCCTCGCGGTCGGCGATATCGAATGCGGCGGCCTCCGCCGTGCCGCCCGCGGCACGGATCGTCCTGACGGCATCTTCCAGCGTCGCCGCCGCGCGTCCGTTGATGATGACATGCGCGCCGGCCTCGGCAAGGGCGCGCGCCATCTCGAAGCCCAGACCACGGCCGCCGCCAGTCACGAGCGCCACCTGACCAGCCAGTGAAAATCTATCCAATATGCTCATAGTTTTCGTCGCTCTCAACCGGGTCCGTCGCGACAATTAATGGACTCAGTCAACTAATTTGGCAATAGCAGAACGACGGCACCGATGGTGGTGCGAGGTGCGGCCTAACCGAGCAGCCCGGCCAGCCAGCGCGGATCGAGATGACGTTCCAATTCTCCGGCGATCTCGTCGAGTGCCTGCTCGACGCTCTCGCGGTAATTCCGCTGCTCCCCTGATAGACCGAAGCTTTGGAGCAGTCGAGCGCGGTAAGCGTCACTGCCGAAGAGGCCGTGCAGATAGGTCCCCATGATCCGGCCGTCGGCCGACAACGCCCCGTCGGGCACGCCGTCGATGATTGCCGAAGGCCGATCGCAATCCGCGCCGCGGGTGATGCCGAGATGGATCTGGTAGCCGGCAAGCGGCGCATCATATTCGGTCGAGCGGGCCTGGCTGTTGCGCACCGTCTTCTCCGGCGCCATCTCGGTCTCGATGTCGAGCAGCCCAAGCCCCGGCGTCTCGAGCGTCCCGCCCTCGATGCCGAGCGGATCGTGCACCATGCGGCCGAGCATCTGGTAGCCGCCGCAAATGCCGATCACCCGGCCGCCACACCTGACATGCGCCTGCAGATCGCTCTCCCAGCCCTGCGCCCTGAAGTCGGCGAGATCCGATATCGTCGATTTCGAGCCGGGAAGCACAACGAGGCTCGCATCGGCAGGTATCCGCTCGCCTGATCGCACGAAGACCAGCTCGACATCCGGCTCGGTCCTTAGCGGATCGAGATCGTCGAAATTGGCGATACGTGGCAGCACCGGCACGGCAATCTTCAGCGCGCCCGTCCCGCCCCTCGCCAGCCGTTCGAGCACGGCCGAATCTTCAGCCGGCAGGCGCGCGGCACCCCGCAGCCACGGCACGATGCCGAAGCAGGGCCAGCCGGTGAAGCCTTCGATGGCACGGATGCCGTCATCGAACAGCGAGACGTCGCCGCGGAACTTGTTGATG
>NZ_VSZV01000260.1:0-19429 GCF_008919455.1 Rhizobium sp. PEPV16 | reverse complement strand
GCAGGACAGAGGGGGGTGACACACCCACCAACCCATCGGCCATCCACCGATGACCGACATTCGCCGCTTCCTTGCCGCCCATCCGGACTGCATCCTCGTCGATATCACCGGCACGCAGGGCTCGACCCCACGCGAGGCCGGGACCTTCATGCTGGTATCGCAAACCGCATTGTGGGGAACGATCGGCGGCGGGCAGTTCGAGTTCATGGCGATCGCGAATGCGCGGGACATGCTCACGGGAACCGGTGGGATGCCGGAGATGGATATCCCGCTCGGGCCTGACATCGGTCAGTGCTGCGGCGGACGCACGCAATTGCGGTTTCGCCGGGTGACGCGGACGGTTGCCGAAGAAATCGAGGCCAGGCTAACCAGTGAGATCGAGCGCCTGCCGGAGGTCTATCTCTTCGGCGCCGGCCATGTCGGCCGGGCGCTGGCAACGGCCCTTGCGCCGCTGCCGCTGTCGGTGACGGTCGTCGAGACGCGGCAGGAGGAACTTGCCAACCTGCCTCCCGAGACGAAGACGCGGCTCATGCCGATGCCCGAAGCGCTGGTGAAGGATATTCCGGCTGGCGGCGCGGTCGTCATCCTGACGCACGATCACGCGCTGGATTTCCTCATCGCCCGTGAAGCGCTTGAAAGAACGGATCTCGCCTATGCCGGTATGATCGGCTCTGCGACCAAGCGCGCCACCTTCGCCAGTTGGCTTTCCCGCGAAGGCGGCGGCGAGCGCGGCTGGATGGAGCGGCTGACGCTGCCGATCGGCGGCGCGGCGGTCAGAGACAAGCGCCCGGAGGTGATTGCCGCCATGACCGCCGCCGAGATCCTGACGGCGCTTGTCGCCTACCGCATGCGCTCGTCTTCGTAATAGGGATCGCGCCCGTCGAGGAAACCGAGATCGCGCTTGACGCGATCGGGCGCCGTATCGAGATCAAGGCTGGGCATCCGCCAGATCCGCGCCAGCCGGCCGCCGATGCGCCGGAAAATTCCGATGGTCGGCTGCGGTGGGTTCTGTTCGATAGCATAGCAATCCATGACATCACCTCGATGGTTTGATGGTATGAGTTGCAGTTTGCGGCAAAAAATGCTGCAATTCCAATCGAACGACCGTCTGCCTGCATCAAGAGAACTTATCCATGAAACTGTCGAAACAATTCCCGCTGAATGCGTTGCGCGTCTTCGAGGCCGCTGCTCGGCTCGGAAGTTTCACCAAGGCGGGCGATGAGCTCGGCATGACGCAGACCGCCGTCAGCTACCAGATCAAGCTGCTGGAGGAGAATGTTGGCGAGCCGCTCTTCCTGCGCCGCCCCCGCCAGATCGCACTGACAGACACCGGCGAGCGGCTGGCGCCGAAGGTAACCGAAGCTTTCGCCGTGCTGCACGACGCGATGGCGACGGCGCGCGACAGCGTCGAAGGCACGCTCGCCATCAGTTCGACCCATACCTTCGCCTCGAAGTGGCTGGCGCCGCGCCTTGGCTCCTTCCACTTGAAACATCCGGCCATCGCGGTGCGCTTTCAGGCGAGTTCGGATATCATCGACTTCGCCCGTGAGCAGATCGATGTCGGCATCCGCTGGGGCGACGGCAACTGGCCGGGGCTGGCGCTGCACCGGCTGATGGGCCTGGAATTCACGCCGATGCTGAGCCCCAAACTGGCGGAGGCGGCAGGCGGCATCAGGGAGCCGCGCGATCTCCTGAACTTCGATCTCTTCGACGCCGGCGACATCTGGTGGAAACAATGGTTCGAGGCTGCCGGCGTCACGGAGACGGATCTCGATCGGCGCCCGCGCAACCAGCTTGGCTCTCAGGCAGTGGAAGCCGATGCCGCGATCGCCGGCCATGGCGTCGCCATCCTTCATCCGGCCTTCTATGCGGCCGAGATAGCGCTCGGCCGGCTCTATCAACCCTTCGAACTGACCCGCAGCGACGGAAAGGCTTACTGGCTCGTCTACCCGGAAAACCGTCGCAACGTGCCCAAGATCAAGGCCTTCCGCAACTGGATCCTCGAAGAGATGAAGGCAGCCGGAAATTGATGCATGTCACCTAAAATGTGCAGCCATTTTCGGACAACGACATGTCGGACCCGGTTCGTGAGCCGGGTCCGGTCCTTTGGCTCGGCTTCAAAATCCCATTTCCGGCGCATAGAAACAGCGCGGCGTATCCTCGTTCGGGAACAGACAGAGATGATAGTCGTTATCGCCGGATTGCATCGCCTTCGTCATCGGCAGCAGGAAGACATGAGCATGCGTGACCAGCCGGTGGTCGCCCGGCATCAGCGTCACTCGATATCCGCCTGGCGTCACCGTCACGCTTTTCGAAGGGATCATTTGGCAATCGCCATTATGACTGTTGCCGTTGCAACAATAGGGGTCATAACTCCACCCCGAGGGTGCGTCGTGAGCCATCGCCAACGACGCATACGCAATCATCACACACGTCAGAATGCTGCGCATGGGCATCTTCTCCGTCGATGAATGCGCCGCCGATGATCTAACGGTTCTTATTTTATTCCGGCGGCCTGCAAAATAACTGTAATCGAGTCGTCGCAGTTCAAGGTCTGCTGAATTAGCAGATCAAGCATAAGGCAGAGATAATGCACAGCCTTCTCGGCAGCTTTTAGGCACGCGACAGCAGATCGGCGATGCGGTCGCCATCGGAAGCTTCGGCAAAACCGCCGGAAATCATCAGCGGAGCGCCGAAGATCTCAACGAGCCCTTTGCCGAGGATGAGACCTTCGCCGTCCCGGCATGCGAGAATAGGGGTTACCGTCGTCTCGCTGTAGCGAAGCAGCGCGGAGAGATAGCCGGGATCATCGTTCAGATGCGGAAAGAACTCGAAGGGTACCAGACCGAGAGCCGCGCCATCACGCACCGCATCGGGGGAACTGCCGGAAAAGAGCGCGTCGACGGCGATTGTCGGCGTCATCAAAATCGCCCCGGCACTGGTTCCGACGACGATGCCGTCATCACGCGCCCATGCGCGTAGCTTCTCCAGCATTCCGCTTTGGCGCAGCCGTCTCAGAAAATCGCCGGTGTGGCCGCCGGTGAGATGAATGGCGCTACAGGAAAACAGCCGGCCGATCTCTTCGTCACCGGAAAGCACGTCGAGATCGAAGAAGAGATCGAGGGAAAGCCCGTAGCTGCGATAATACCGCCGTTTCTCGTTGAAAAACTCCCGCTGCGGCTCCGGACCGGAGGCGATATAGCCGATGCGGTTACCGCGCGACAGAATGAGCGCGGCAAGCCGCCGGTCCATCCGCGCGTTTTCGGCGATGAACTGATCGCTGTAGAGCGCGGTAATCATTCCATTGCTCCTTCGGCCTTGCCACCGTTGCAGAAATCAGTGCGCATGTGCAGTCTTTCAATCTCCTCTTCCCTCCCCGCCAAAATTTCCGCAATGTCACGAGTCGGAGGAAGATAGGGGAACTCGATGTATGAATATGCCATAGCATGGGAATGGCTCGCCTTCGCGGCGCGTTGGTTCCATGTTATTACCGCGATCGCCTGGATCGGATCATCCTTCTATTTCATCGCGCTCGATCTCGGACTGGTGAAACGCCCACATCTGCCACCCGGCGCCTATGGCGAGGAATGGCAGGTCCATGGCGGCGGCTTCTATCATATCCAGAAATATCTGGTGGCGCCCGCCCAGATGCCGGAGCACCTGACCTGGTTCAAATATGAGAGCTATTTCACCTGGATATCCGGCTTCCTGATGCTATGCATCGTCTATTACGGCGGCGCCGATCTCTTCCTGATCGACCGGCATGTGCTCGACATCAGCCCACCGACTGCGATCCTGATCTCGCTGGCATCGCTCGGCGTCGGCTGGGTCGTCTACGATCTGCTCTGCAAGTCGCCGCTTGGGCGGAACACCTGGGGACTGATGGCGGTGCTCTATATCGTGCTCGTCTTCATGGCCTGGGGCTATACGCAGCTTTTCACCGGCCGCGCCGCCTTCCTTCATCTCGGCGCCTTCACCGCGACGATCATGTCGGCCAACGTCTTCATGATCATCATTCCGAACCAGAAGATCGTCGTCGCCGACCTCATCGCTGGACGGGTTCCCGATCCCAAATACGGGCAGGTCGCCAAGCAGCGTTCGCTGCACAACAACTACCTGACACTGCCCGTCATCTTCTTCATGCTGTCGAACCATTATCCGCTGTCTTTCGGTACGCAGTTCAACTGGGTGATCGCGGCTCTGGTCTTCCTGATGGGCGTCACCATCCGCCACTGGTTCAACACGACGCATGCCAGGAAGGGCCGGCCGACCTGGACCTGGATCGTCACCGTCATTCTCTTCATCCTGATCATGTGGCTTTCGACCGTGCCGAAGCTGCTGACGGGCGAAACCGATGCGGCGGCGGTCGCGCCCGCCTTCCAGCAATTCGCCGGCGATCCGCATTTCCCTGCCGTCAAGCAACTGGTCTCGACGCGCTGTTCCATGTGCCACGCGGCCGAGCCGGTCTATGAGGGTATCGTGCGGCCGCCCAATGGCGTGATGCTCGAAAACGACGCGGAAATCGCCGCCCACGCCCGCGAGATCTATATACAGGCGGGCCGCAGCCATGCCATGCCGCCCGGCAACATCACCGACATCACGCCGGACGAACGCAAGCTGCTGGTCGCCTGGTTCGAGAGCGCAGTCGAAGGCAAGAAACAATGACGACGACACTCCTGCGCGGCCGCCTGCTTTCCTTCCATCGCGCGCCGCTAAGCCTCGCCGACAGGCAAAGCTATCTTTACGAAGAGGATGGCGGCCTGCTGGTCGAAGATGGGCTGATCACGGCAATCGGCCCCTATACCGACGTCAAGGCAAAAGCAGCCGCGGACACGGCCGAGATCGACCACCGCCCGCATCTGATCATGCCGGGCTTCATCGATATGCACCTGCATTTTCCGCAGATGCAGGTGATTGCCTCCTACGCCGCCAACCTGCTCGAATGGCTGAATACCTATACCTTTCCCGAGGAATGCCGTTTCGTCGAAAGCGCGCATGCAGAAAGGATCGCCACGCATTTCTACGACGAGTTGATCCGCCACGGCACGACGACGGCGGTCGCCTATTGCTCCGTGCACAAGACCTCGGCCGACGCCTTCTTCGCCGAGGCGATGAGGCGCAATATGCGCATGGTCGGCGGCAAGGTGATGATGGACCGCAATGCCCCGCAGGGCCTGCTCGACACGCCCGAGATGGGCTATGACGAGACCCGCCAGGTGATATCGGACTGGCACGGCAAGGGCCGCAACCACGTCGCCATCACCCCGCGCTTCGCCATCACCTCGACACCGGCGCAGATGGAAGCGACATCAGCCCTTGCCCGTGAATTTCCCGACCTGCACATCCAGACGCATCTTTCGGAAAACCACGACGAGATCAAATTCACCTGCGAGCTCTATCCCGACGCGCTCGACTATACCGACATCTACGCCCACTACGGCCTGCTCGGTCCGAAAAGCCTCTTCGGCCACGCCATCCACCTGTCCGAGCGCGAGGCCGACGTCATGAGCGAGACGGGCGCCGTCGCCGTCCACTGCCCGACCTCGAACCTCTTCCTCGGCTCAGGCCTGTTTCCGCTGAAGGCACTGGCGCGGCGGGAAAAGCCGGTCCGTATCGGCGTGGCGACCGATATCGGCGGCGGCTCCAGCTATTCGATGCTGCGGACGATGGACGAGGCCTACAAGATCCAGCAGTTGCTCGGCGAACGGCTGAACCCGCTGGAAAGCTATTACCTGATGACGCGCGGCAATGCCGAGGCCCTATCGCTGGCAGACCGGATCGGTACGCTGGAACCCGGCACCGAGGCCGATCTCGTCGTTCTCGATGCAACGGCGACACCCGCCATGGCGCTGAAGATGGAAGTCGTGAAGACGTTGCCCGAGGAGCTTTTCCTGCTGCAGACGATGGGCGACGACCGGGCGATCGCCGAGACCTATGTGGCCGGTGTTGCGTTAAAGGCGCAGCTTTGCTGACACGCCCTGTTACTCTCGGATTCAGACCGTGAAGGCAGCCCGGCGCGGCCCCAATTTCCCGTAACGCTCCTGCGAAATTCATGTTATGGCCGATGGCCGCATTCAGATGTGAAGGTTCAATTCATGGCCACTCCGCTCACCATCGCCGACCTGAAAAAGCTGGCACGGCGCCGTGTGCCGAAGATGTTTTTCGACTATGCGGATTCGGGCGCCTGGACGGAGTCGACCTATGCAGCCAACGAGAGCGATTTCAGCCAGATCAAGCTGCGCCAGCGGGTGATGGTCGACATGACCAACCGCACGCTGGCAACGACGATGATCGGCCAGAAAGTGTCGATGCCCGTGGCGCTGGCGCCAACCGGCCTGACCGGTATGCAGCATGCCGATGGCGAGATGCTGGCGGCACGCGCCGCCGAGGAGTTCGGCGTTCCCTTCACACTCTCGACGATGAGCATCTGCTCGATCGAGGACGTCGCTTCGGTGACGACGCGCCCTTTCTGGTTCCAGCTCTATGTGATGAGGGACAAGGATTTTGTCCTCAACCTCATCAACCGCGCCAAGGCGGCCAAATGTTCGGCGCTGGTGTTGACTGCCGATCTGCAGATCCTCGGCCAGCGGCATAAGGACCTGCGCAACGGCCTGTCGGCGCCGCCGAAATTCACCCCGAAACATGTCTGGCAGATGGCGACCCGGCCTTTCTGGTGCCTGGACATGCTGCAGACCAAGCGGCGCAACTTCGGCAATATCGTTGGCCATGCGAAAAATGTCACCAGTATCGCTTCGCTGGCCGCGTGGACACATGAGCAGTTCGATCCGCGGCTTTCCTGGGCGGATGTCGCCTGGATCAAGGAACAATGGGGCGGCCCGCTGATCATCAAGGGCATACTCGATCCGGAGGATGCGAAGGCGGCCGCCGACACCGGCGCCGACGCGATTGTCGTCTCCAATCATGGCGGGCGTCAGCTTGACGGCGCCCC
The DNA here is from genome assembly GCF_008919455.1 of Rhizobium sp. PEPV16. Classification (NCBI taxonomy): domain Bacteria; kingdom Pseudomonadati; phylum Pseudomonadota; class Alphaproteobacteria; order Hyphomicrobiales; family Rhizobiaceae; genus Rhizobium; species Rhizobium sp. PEPV16. Next base: position 12,480 of record NZ_VSZV01000260.1, on the reverse strand, counting down.
CTCATCGATCAGCATGCTGCCGAAGATCGTCGACGCCGTCAGCGACCGTATCGAGGTCCATCTCGACGGCGGCATCCGCTCCGGCCAGGACGTGCTGAAGGCCGTGGCGCTCGGCGCCAAGGGCACCTATATTGGTCGCCCCTTCCTCTACGGCCTCGGCGCCATGGGCAAGGAAGGCGTATCGCTGGCGCTCGGCATCATCCGCAAGGAGATGGACATCACCATGGCGCTCTGCGGCAAGCGCGACATCAACGACGTGAATTCGTCGATCATCGACGGGCGGCAGTGACCTGCCACCAGCGACGGACGCAGCAACGGCTCTCTAAATATCTCGATACTGGACGCTGCCCTCGGTCTTTCTAACTGCGCGTTAAGACTAGGTTGTATTTTTAGCGCCGCGTCTTGAAAGCACAAAAGCGGTGCTTTATGTTTTGCCTATGGCTACCACAGGCAAGACACCGCATCCATCGCTGCTGCGCTACACGCTGGCGCCTGACGACAGTGCCCGGCAGGCGCTGGACGACACCATTGCCGCCTATCTCAGGATGATCGAAATCCTGACCGGCCTCGTCTCCGACAGGACGGGCGCCAATCTCGTCGTGCTGCATGACCTTGCCTATGAAACCGTTCGCGAGCAGACGGGCTTGCCGGCAAGGCTGGTCACGCTCGGCCTTCGCGATTTCGCCGCCAATCGCGGCGTGACCGCCGATCCGCCGCATCTGCCGCTCGATGACAAGCTCTTCGCCATTAAAGGCCCCTCGGACCTGACGATCGCCACGGTGCACGGACGCGTTGCCGTGCCCTTCGATGTCGCGGGTTATTCACGGGGATGGGAGAGTATTTTTCCGGCCTACCTCGTTGCGGGCCAGGACCGTTACGAGATTCACATCGGCGTTACGCCGAATTCCGCTCGGATGGAGGAAAACATGACGAACGAAGGCATTCTCTCACGTATGGGCCGTCTGATCGCGGGCATCGCGAATGCGGCCATCGACAAGGCGGAAGGGGTCAACAAGATCGCCGTCATCGAACAGGCGATCCGCGAGATCGACGCGGCGGCGGATGAGGCCCGCACCGATCTCGGCAAGGCGCGCGCCGAGGAATATCGCATCCAGAGCCGCAGGGACGAAATTGTCGAAGACCTGAACGCGCTCGACCAGAAGATCCGCCTCGCTGTCTCCTCCGGGCGGGATGACCTGGCAAAGGCCGGCGTTGCCCGCCAGATCGATCTCGAATCCCAGATCGCAGCGCTCGATAAGGCGCTGGCCGATGCCAGGGAACAGGTGGACGAAGGCCAGAAAGCCTTGCAGGCCGTGCTCGCCACGCGCCGCGAGGCGGACGCTCGCCTTGCCGATTTCAAGCGCAGCATCGCCCGGCATCCCGAACAGGCAGCGACCGGTCACAGCCAGCCCGCACCGGGTGCAGATGCTGCCCGCGCAGCCGCAGCCGTCTCGCGGCTGACCGGAGTTCCCGCTGGCGAGCATGGCCACAGTTCCGAATTGGACGAACTCGACCGACTGCACCGCGAACAGGCAATCGAAGCCCGGCTCGCACGCTTCAAGGCGGATAACCGATAACGCGATGGCACTCCTTTTCTCCCCTGAATGTGCGCCCTTTGCCATCGCCGCAGCGATCCTTGTCGGCCTGACCGCGATTGAGATGCTCGCGATGGTCATGGGTTTTTCGATGACGGAATTTCTGGGAAAGCCGGAGGTTCATGGCCATGACGGCATCCTGGCTTACCTTTCCTGGCTCAATCTCGGCGGTGTTCCGCTGCTGATCCTCATGATGCTGACGCTCGGCTTCTTCGCGATGACGGGCTTTGCGTTGCAGGCGGTCGCCAATGCCTTCTGGGCGCCGCTGCCAAGCTTGATAGCCGTCATACCTGCCGCGCTCGCAACTATCCCCATGGTCAGGGCATCGAGCAGAACCGTGGCGCGGATCGTACCGCACGACGAAACCTATGCGGTCGATCTCGACGCCTTGCTCGGCCGGACAGCCGAGGTCTCGATCGGCCCGCTCGATCAGGGATTGCCGGGCCGCGTCCGCGTCAAGGATCAGCATGGAAACTGGCATGTGCTTCGAGCCCGAGCCGCCAAGGGCGAAGGTCCGCTCGCGATCGGCGCTTCGGTTCTTCTCGTCGATCACAAGGCAAATGTGTTTATCGCCATTCCCGCGCCGGTCGACCCCACCGGTTCGGACAATCAATCTTTGAGGGAGCAGCAATGATGTACGACGTTATACTACCAGCCGGCATTGGGATTGTTCTGATCTTCGGCATCGGTTTTGTCCTCGCCTCTCTTTACACGCGCTCCAGCCGCGATGAGGCCTATGTGCGCACCGGTCTCGGCGGCCAGAAGGTCGTGCTCGACGGCGGTTCGGTCGTCCTGCCGATCTTCCACTCGACCGCCCGGGTTAACCTGAAGACACTGCGGCTTGAGGTTCGCCGCGGCGAAGGCGATGCACTGATCACCAAGGACCGCATGCGCGTCGACATCGGCGCCGAATTCTATGTGCGCGTGAAACCCGATGCCTCCTCGATTGCGCTTGCAGCTCAGACGCTCGGCAACCGCACCAACGACGCCGAGGCTCTCCGCATCCTGATCGAGGCGAAATTCGTCGACGGCCTTCGCTCGGTGGCCGCCACGATGAACCTCGACGCGCTGCAGGAACAGCGCATGGATTTCGTCAAGGCCGTGCAGGAGGCTGTCGGCGCCGATCTCCAGTCGAACGGCCTCGAACTCGAATCCGTGTCGCTGACACGCCTCGACCAGACCGATATCAAGCATTTCAACGCCAACAACTTCTTCGACGCGCAGGGCCTAGCGGCATTGACCCGCATCACCGAGGGACGCAAGAAAGAGCGAAACGAGATCGTCCGCGACACCGAAGTCGCCATCGCCCAGAAAGATCTCGAGGCCCGCCAGCAATCGCTGACCATCGAGCGGACCAAGCGGGAAGCCGAACTCAGCCAGGAACGGGACATCGCCAACAAATCCGCGGCGACACGCGCCGAAACCGCGCAGCAGGAGCAGGCCGCAAAACGCGCCGAGGAGGAAGCCCGCATCGCTTCCGAACAGGCGATCGCCGAACGTGAGGCATCTGCCAAGCAGGCTCGCGAAAGCGCCAACATCGACGCCGCCCGCGCCGTCCAGCAACGCGAAACCGAAGCCAAGCGTGACCTCCAGATCGTGGCACAGGAAAGCGCCATCGCCGTTGCCAACAAGAGCCGTGAAGAATCCGAGGCGAAGGCGGCTGCGGAAACGGCCCGCGCGCTGGCGATAGCGGCAGAAGAAAAGGTCGGCACCGCCAAGGCGATCGAGATTGCCGAACGCGAAAAGCAGATTGCCGTCATCGACGCACGCAAGAAAGCCGAGACGGAAGCGACTGCCGTCACCGTCGGCGCCGAAGCCGAAAAACAGGCGGCAAGCGACCAGGCCGAGGCCATCAAGACGCTCGCGACCGCCGAGGCGGATGCGGCGATCATCAAGGCCAAGGGCATTCTCGAAACCGGCAAGGCCGCGGCCGAGAGCGAGGCATTGCTCAACGACGCTCGCAACAAGTTGAGCTCTGCTATCATCGAGTTCGAGATCACTCGCGAACGGATCCGCATCATTCCGCAGGCGCTCGCCGAAGCGGTCAAGCCGATCGAGAAGATCTCGGATATCAGGATATTCGACACCGGCGGCATGCTTGGCCGTGGAAACGGAGCGGGCGGCGGAAACGGCATCGGGCTCGGTGAAGGACTGGCCAGCCAGCTCCTCTCCTACCAGGCCAACAAACCGATCCTCGACAAATTGCTGAAGGAAGCCGGCTTCGACGGCGACGATGCCATCTCATCCCTTCTTGGAAATCTCGATGGCGCAAAACCGGCAAGACCGGCGGCGACCGCCGCAGCCCCGGCAAAGCCGGCAATACCGGCCGCAGCCCCGACACAAACGATCATCCCTCCGGCGCCGAAGCCGGCACCCAAGAAGGACTGATCGCCGCGCAAGCGGGTCTGGACTAGAACAGGATGATTTTAGGTCGGTTCGGCCTAAAATCTAAATCCTGTTCTAAATTAAGTAGTTAGAGCATGATGTCGCCCGAAAAACACATACACTTTTCGGCATCATGCTCTATCTCACACCCAACCCGCTGCCAGCGCGCCTGCCCAGTCGGCACGGCCCCTTTCGGCGGCCAGTGCCGACATCGCCATATGGTCATAGGCGACGGTTCGGAACTGCCATGTCCATCCGCCCGCCGCCTTTTCCAGAACGGCATAACTCGCCAGCGGATGGCCGGCCTCCACCTTGTGGTAATAAGGCAGTTTGTCGTTATAGGCCGGGCAGCCGACGCTGCCGGGATTGACGATCAGGCGGCCATCGGAGAGGCGCACAGCGCGGGGAATGTGGCTGTGGCCGCAGAGGATCAGCGGCAGGTCGACGCCTTCGGCCAATGCCTCGATCGCCTCGATCGGCTTCAGGAAGACGAAGCCCTCCGGCGAGACCGATTCCAGCCAGTAGAGATTGTCGTCCTTCGGCGTCGCGTGGCAGAGATAGACCTCGCCGCGATAGACGATATCGAACGGCAGGTTTCGGATCCAACTAAGATGAGACGACGACAATTGACCGTAGGCGACCGCATCCGAAGCATGCATTGCCGCCGGATCCTGCTCGATCAGATAGCGGTCGTGATTGCCGCGGACCGACGTCAGGCTAAGCGGCATCAGCAAGTCTGCCGTCTTGCCGGCATCGAGCGGGCCGCTGAAGAAATCTCCGAGATTGACGATCTCCTCGATCTCCTGCGCACGAATATCAGCAAGCACGGCCTCAAGCGCCAGATGGTTGCCGTGAATGTCGGCAATTGCAGCAAACCGCATTTCTAGAGCCTTTCCTGGTTAGATTGAAGCATTCTGTTGGCTCAAACGGAGTCGGATGGTCGACCGGCCGGCGCGCGTCGTAGCCAAGCTCTACGGCCAAGCCGGCCGGTCGATCAGCCGGCCCGTTTCAGCCAACCCGAAGGGCCGGGCATCTTTCCGCCAGCACAGAGGCGATCGGCTCGGACGTACCACGAAGTATGCCCTTCGCCAATCGCCTCTGCCCTGACGAAAACCTGCTCCGGCAGAATGCTGCAATCTGACCAGGAAAGGCTCTAGCTCCCTCGGTAGGTAGAATAGCCGTAGGGCGAAATCAGCAACGGCACATGGTAATGCGCCGTGACGTCGGCAATGCCGAAGCGGATCGGCACCAGATCGAGGAAGGCGGGATGCGGCAGCGGCGTGCCGCTGGCCCTCAGATAATCGCCGGCGTGGAAGACAAGCTCATAGGTGCCGGCCCGAAAATTTTCGCCGATGAGGATGGGGCCGCCATCAACCCGGCCGTCGGCATTGGTCTCCACCGTCTTCAGATGCCTGCGAATCTCGCCGTCAAGCTGGAAAAGATCGATCCTCAAGCCCTCGGCCGGCTTGCCGAGAGCGGTGTCGAGAACATGTGTGGTCAGTCCGGTCATGGGGCTGGCTCTTTGATGATATAAGGGGTTTCGAAGAAGTATTCTTCCAGATTATTGCCCGGCCCGTCACGGTCGACGACCAGAAAATCTGAGGCTTGGCCGAGCGCCATCAGCGGATGATGCCAGACGTTGCGGCGATAGTTCACGCCCTGGTCGCCGCGCGCCAGAAACACCTGCGGCCTGCCCGGGCGACCGTTCTCATCCTCGGAGACGACGACGAGAAAAGGACGGCCCGAGACCGGCGAGAAACTCTGGCTGCCGAAAGGATGGCGCTCCATCATGGTGACTTCATAGGGGAAGTTGCGCGGCTGGCCACGAAAGAGGTTGATGATGACGCGCGCACCCTCGCCCGTCGCCTCGGCGGCGGCGAGCGCATGGAAACGCTCCGTCGTACCGCCATTGATGAGCCGCATCGAGGCGGGATCGGCTTCGATCACCTCGCCGAAGGGAGCAAAGGCGGATCTCGCAAGCGGACGGATGTCGAGATGTGGGGGCAATCGCTCACTCACCTTCGGCATGCCAGTGACGGATGGCATCGATCGCGGAAAGAAGCTCCGGCAGCGTGCGATACGTCGCCTCCCAGATGTCGGAAGGATCGAGGTCGAAGACACCGTCGAGGATACGGTTGCCCGTGCCGCAGATTTTCGTCCACGGCAGATCGGGATGTTCGGTCGCAAATTCCGGATGAGTCACGAGCAGACGGGATGCCGCGGCACCGATGGTGAAGTGGCAAAAGGTGACCGCCTTGAAAGTGAGCTTGTCCCCGGCAAACGCCGCCCCATCCATTCCACCGACGAAAGACAGCGCTTCGGATGCCGCCTCATACATCTCATTGAGATAGTCGATCGCGCGCCGCTCGTTCATTCAGCCTCCGGCAGCATCGTCGTCAGGCGCAGCAGCGCGATCCGCTCGACTTGCGCCGTCGCGGTCGCAAATTCTTCGTCCCTGCCATTGCCGATCCGTGTTTCGAAGGCCGACAGGATATCGTCCTTGCCGAGCCCTCTGACGGCGATGATGAAGGGAAAGCCGAATTTTTCGACATAGGCCGAATTGAGTTCGGTGAAGCGGGCATGTTCGGCCGGGCTCAGGCGGTCGAGACCGGCGCCGGACTGCTCCTTCCGGCTGTCTTCAGTGAGTTCACCTGCTATCGCGAGGCGCCCGGCAAGGTCAGGATGGGCGCTGAGCACGCCGAGGCGCTCCTGCGGGCTTGCCGCCCGGAAGACAGCGGTTAGCGACGCATGCACGCCGGTCGCCGTCAGCGGCTCCGTCACGTGGCCGGTGTCATAGGCGCGCTCGGCGATGAAAGGCGAATGTTCAAAGACACCGCCGAAGCGGGAGACGAAATCCTCGCGCGACATCATCAGAGCGCTTCCGGCTGATGGTGCTTGTGCCAATGCTCGGCGATCTCGATGCGGCGCGGAATCCAGACCTTGTCATGCTTCAGCACATATTCGATGAAGCGCTTCAGCGCTGCCGCCCGGCCGGGACGTCCGACGAGGCGGCAATGCAAGCCGACCGACATCATCTTCGGGCTGCCCGCCTTGCCTTCCTCATAAAGCGTGTCGAAGGCGTCCTTCAGATAGGTGAAGAACTGATCGCCGGCATTGAAGCCCTGCGGCGTTGCAAAACGCATGTCGTTGGTTTCGAGCGTATAGGGGATGATCAGGAAGGGTTTCCCGTCGACGCCCTTCACCCAATAGGGCAGGTCATCGGCATAGGAATCGGAGGAATAGAGGAAACCGCCCTCCTCCTGCACCAGCCGAAGCGTATTGTCGGAAGGCTTGCCCTGATAGAGGCCATAGGGCCGCTCGCCGGTAAGCTCGGTGTGCAGGCGCACCGCTTCGAGGATATGTTTGCGCTCCAGATCCTCTGGAAAATCCTTGTATTCCAGCCAGCGGTAACCGTGGCTGGCGATCTCCCAGCCGGCCTCCTTCATTGCAGCGACGGCCTCGGGGTTGCGGGCCATCGCCAGTGTCACGCCGTAGACGGTTGCCTGCACCTTGAGATCGGTGAACATCCGCCAGAGCCGCCAGAAGCCGGCACGCGAACCATATTCGTAGATCGATTCCATGTTGAGGTTGCGCTGCCCTGGCCAGGCGGCCGCACCGACGATTTCCGACAACAGGTTTTCCGAAGCCGGATCGCCGTCGAGGATCGAGCTTTCGCCGCCCTCCTCGTAGTTGATGACGAACTGCACGGCGACGCGTGCCTCGTCCGGCCATTTCGGATCGGGCGTCAGACGCCCGTAACCGACGAGATTACGCGGATAAGTCTCGGATACCATCAAATCACCTTCTGAAAAGACGGGGAACGGTAGCATCCGCAGCCGGAATGTCGAGACGGAAACTGCTCCGCCGGATTTTGCCTTTACGGCACAAGCCTTTAGCTCATCAGCACCTTCAAGCGATTTTGCGCGCGCTGACCTTGCCCATCGGATGCAGCGAATGAACGCGGAAAGGACCGCCGGTGCCCTCTTCGATCATCAGGGCAATGTTGGAAACCATGACAGGTTCGCAGAGGACAGGCTCGAAGATCGTCCGCAACACCGGCTCGATGCGCGGCATGTCGATCGCGTTGACGGGGCCCGTCACCGGCATATGGAAGCGGAACTCCTCCATCACATAGGGATTGCCCCAGCGATGCAGATTGGAAAATTGCGTCGCCGACAGCCCGTCCGGATCGCTGCGTTCGATCTCGGCCTCGCTGAGCGGTGCGCGAAAACGATCGAATTCCTGCACGATCGCCGAGGCGAGATACTGGATCTGCTCGGAGGGAGTGCTCGGCAGCAGGCTGTAGAAATTGCCGAGCCGGGCGACTTCGATACGCGGAATCTGAAAGGGAACAAAGGTCCCGGAAAAACGCATAAGATCGCGCAGGAGTTGCGATTCGGGCATGTCGTGGGACAGATGAAAGGGCGCCTTCAAAACACCGTGAAAGCCGTAGCGCCGCGGCACGGCGGTATGGAAGGCGATCTCGTGAATACCGAGGCCACGAACTGCCGGAGGCTCCATCATATCGCCCGAAAACACGTTTCGGCCAAGCCAATTGGCGGCCACGAGCGACAACGGGTCGCTCGCCGGAGGCGTGAAGCAAATGGCATAGCGCATGCAATTTCCTCCATCAAGGAAGTGAGCGCCGTTCAGATCCGGCGCTGTCGATGCGCAAGCAGATAGGTGATTTGCGTGACAGAATAACGAAACGCAGCGGCGTCTAATTCACGTTTAACGTGAAGCCGCCGCGATGTGGCTTGAAATTGCGAAGCTTTCCGGCAGCAAAAATCCGTGAGACTCATCGCCTGCGATACATATCGCCGCCTCCGCCAGCCGGTGGGCGAGGCCGAAGCTGACCTTGAAGCCGCCGGTGAGCGCGATCAGACGCCGGTGGTCGGGATGGCGGCCGATCATCGGATCCCGGTCGATCGCCTTCGGACGAAGCCCAGCCCAGCGCTCGACAACGGGGGCATCACGAAGGGTTGGCACGATGGTGCGCGCCGCCTCGATCAGCGCGTCGAGCTGGGCGTCGGTCGAGCTGGGATCGTCAAAACGGTTCTCGCTGGTGCTGCCGATTGCCGCGTGCCCGCCCTCGTGCGCGACGACATAGAGCCCGTCGAGAAAGATCGTCGGCAGGGCCGGGTCGATATCGGCTTTCAATAGTGCCGCCTGCCCCTTGACCGGCTGGCCGAGCGGTTGTTTCAGTCCCGGTGTCAGGCCCTGCAACAACGGAAAGGACTGATAGCCGGCGGCCAGGATGCAGCGACTGAAAGCAATGGTTTTGCCGTTGATTTCGGCAGTGCCGCGATCAGGATCGAGGCCGGCAACCGTCGCTTGCTCCAGGATACGAACATGTTTCGCCCGCCGCAGGAAGGCGATAAGCGCTGCGATCAGCAAGCGGGGCGCAACGCGGGCGGCGAGCGTATCGTGCACGAAGCCGCTCTCACCGGCAGACGCCTCGATCCAGCCGTTGACCGGTGGCCTGTCGAGCACATGCCAGTGGAAGCGGCGCTCGCCCACCCGCCAGTGCTGTTCAGCGTCCTCGAAATGGCCGCGCGCTATTGTGTTGAGATGCGGCTTCGGCAGCGGGATCACCCGTCCAGACCTGTTATAACCGGCGGAAAGCCCGGTCTCGACTTCGAGCGCGGCGATCTCGGTTTCGAGCGAGACCAGCGCATCGAACTGAAACTGCTTCTTCTCCGACCACCGGTCCGGCATATGCGGCATCAGCGCGCCGAGCAGGCCGCCGCTTGCACCTTCGCCCAATCTGCCGGCGTCACTGATAAGAGTCCGGATGCCCCGGCGATCCGCATGGACGGCCGCCCAGAGACCCATGATGCCGCCGCCGACGATCAGCAATTCCGAGGACGATTGACGTGAGACCGGCGCAGGATTATCGGCTTTTTCCATGACAGACGTGACCCCCGATCAGATTGGCGCAGGCGCCCCGCAGCCGCTGGAATGGCGCGACGGCGATATGCCCTATTCGACAGCCTTTGGCGATCATTTTTATTGCCAGACCGACGGGCGGCTGGAATGCGGCCATGTTTTTCTCGCCGGCAACGGCCTGCCGGAGCGCTGGAACGGGCGGCAGAGATTCCGGATCGGAGAACTCGGATTCGGCACCGGCCTGAACTTCGCCGAAACCTGGCGGCAATGGAAGCTCCACCGTTCAGACGGCCAGTACCTGCATTTCACCTCCTTCGAACTCCACCCGATGCGCGGCGAAGAAATCGGCCGGGCGCTGTCGCACTGGCCGGAGATCGATGCCGAACGCGAGGCGCTGACGGCGGCGTGGCCGCAAGCGCCTGATGGCATCGTTGAGCTCGATCTCGATGCCCAGACGATGCTCAGCGTGGTCTGCGGCCATGCCTTGGAGGGCGTGGCCGCAGCCACGCCCGGTTTCGACGCCTGGTATCTCGACGGCTTCGCCCCGTCGCGCAACAGCGATATGTGGTCGGAGCAACTGATGCGGCTCGTCTGCGAGAAAAGCGCAGCCGGTGGCACCTTCGCCACCTATGCGGCGGCTGGCTTCGTGCGCCGCAACCTCATCGCCGCAGGCTTTGCCGTCGAGCGCCGCAAGGGCTTTGCCGGCAAGCGCGAAATGCTCTGCGGCGCCAAGGCGTCACCCGATCAGCGTACAGATCAGTAGCTGGTGCGCCCTGGCTGCTGCTCACTTGTTCCAAGCCACTGGCGGATTTTTTCCTCGAGCAGTTCGGGGCTGATCGGCTTCGACATGTAGTCGTCCATGCCGGCATCGAGGCAGAGTTCGCGGTCGCTTTCGAGCGCATGGGCGGTAACGCCGATGATCGGCACCCGGTGCCCCTGCCCCTTTTCCCGTTCGCGGATCGCCCCGGTCGCCTGATGGCCGTTCATGACGGGCATTGAGACGTCCATCATGATGATCCGCGGCGCATGCCGCTCCCAGGCGGCGACTGCTTCCTCGCCATTGTCGACGACGAGGAAGGAAAGACCCGTGCCTTGCAGGATCTGGGTGAAGACGATCTGGTTGACCTCGTTGTCCTCGGCAACGAGCACGTCGAAGAATTCAGCGGCTCGCTTCTGCGGCGCAGGCGCGGGCGCGGCCACTTCCGTCTGCAGCCGGGCAATCTCGGCCTCGGATGCCTGCTTGACGCGGCTGGCGCGCACCACCTCGACGACGGTGTTGCGCAGCACGTTGGCGCGCGCCGGCTTCATCAGATGCGCGTGGCCATTCAGCGCCGCGAATTCCTTTTCCGTGCCGGAAATATCCATCGACGTCAGGAAGATGATCGGCAGTTCGACGAAGCGGGGATCGGCTCGTAGCCGACGCGCGACATCGGCGCCGTTCATATCGGGCATGTGATAGTCGAGCACGACGGCATCGACGGTAATGCCGAGACCGGCCGCCGCCTCCAGAATCGCAAGTCCGGTGCCGCCGCCTTCGGCGGCCACGCCGTCGAAGCCCCAGAGAGACAGCTGTTCGGTGAGGATTCGCCGGTTCACCTCATTGTCGTCGACGACGAGGATGCGCGCACCCTGCACGTTGATCGGCAACGGCTTCGGCTCAAGGCGGGCAGCCGCCACCGCAAACGGCAGGTTGATGGTGAAGACGGAACCCTTTCCCCATTCGCTTTCGACGTTGAGATAACCGCCGAAAAGGTCGACGAGCCCGGCGGTGATCGCAAGACCAAGGCCGGTCCCCTCATGCCGCCGGGTCGACGAGGCGTCCACCTGCGAGAATTTATCAAAGACCGATTCGAGCTTCTCCGGCGGGATGCCGATGCCGGTATCCTCGATGCGGATGCACGCCATGATCTCGCCGCCGGCAGCCGGCTGGAAGCCGACATCGACGAAGACATGTCCGCGCTCGGTGAACTTGACGGCGTTGCCGACGAGATTGGTGACGATCTGGCGGAAACGCCCGGCGTCGCCGATCACGGCGGCGGGCAGATCGGGTGCGGCCCGCACCAGGAGCTCGATGTTCTTCTCGGCGGCGTGCGAGGACAAGAGTGTCGCCACGTCCTCCACCGCTTCGGTGATATCGAAGGCGGCTTTACGCAGTTTCATCTGCCCGGCATCGATCTTTGAGAAGTCGAGGATATCGTTGATGATCGTCAGCAGCGCATTGCCCGACTTGACGATGATATCGACGAAGGTCTTCTGGCGCGTATCGAGGTTGGTCTTGGCAAGCAGTTCCGCCATCCCAAGCACGCCGTTCATCGGTGTGCGAATCTCATGGCTCATATTGGCGAGGAATTCGGATTTGGCGCGGTCGGCGGCTTCGGCGCGCGACAGCAGCTGGCGCAGTTCCTCCTCGCGGCTCTTGAGCTCGGTGACGTCGGTGAAGAGCGCCACCCAGTGCTGACCCTTGCTGACCGTCGCATCCATGTTCACCCAGCGCTCGCCGCCGACATGGAAGACTGTGGAAATCGGCAGCCTGGCCGCGATATTGTCGCGCCAGCCCTGCAGGATTTCGGCCGCCGCATCATGGAAATCGCCACGCGCCGCGCAAAATTCG
>NZ_VSZV01000146.1:0-7305 GCF_008919455.1 Rhizobium sp. PEPV16 | reverse complement strand
CCGCGAGGAGAGCTTCCTACCGCACGGCACCGACGAGGCGGATTTCGCCGAAAGCCAGCCGGTGCTTTTGACCGTGACGCCGGACAATGCCAATGCGGCGACCGTGCGTTTCATCGTCGACGGCGCAGAGCCGCCGCCGGCCGATGCCTATGAGCGCATCGTCTTCATGTTCGACGGTCATGACCAGGAGCAACTGGACACCGCCCGTGCGCAGTGGAAGAAGCTGAAAGGCGAGGGACATAACCTCACCTATTGGCAGCAGACACCGGAAGGGCGATGGGAGAAGAAGGCCTGATCGTTCGCTACGACGCTACTGCGGCGCGCGTCTTTCGAGAGCCGCAAAGGACGCTGTAACACTTTGAATTGCTGCATGAAGCCGTCCAGCTTCGCTCTCCCGCCAGCGAACGCCGCTACCGTTTCGAATCTTTATCCTCGTCAAGGTTTGTCAGGATATTGAGGGGTACGATCCCGCCAGCACTTTCCGATGCGTCGAGCGCCTCGACTGCCAAAACATGCTTTCCATTCGGGCTGACCAAAGCGAATGCCCACGCCTTGTCGGCAAAGGTGCTGACCGGCATTTCCGCCCAGCCGGCTTGATGCACAAGGCGTTCGGCATAATAAGCCTTGATGGTCTGCGGGTCGGTGGTGCTGACAAGATTGCGCGCCAGGATACGCATGGACTTCTCTCCGAACCGCCCTTCCAGCTGGCCCAGCACCTTGCGGGTGGCCTGCCAATCCTGGGCCTGGGTCGCCGATCCGAAGGAATATTCCTCGGATCGGGAAATGCCCGGTGGATCAGGCGGCATGACGACCTCTTCGCCCGAACATGCTGCAAGGCCGAGAAGCGGCACCACAAGGATGCCAATCTTCAACACGCGGAAAAATCGGCCCTTGCGGCCAATTTTGTTGCTCATGAGCGGCTGCCCCCGAACACTATTGCCATAGGCCGGCAAATCTTGCCGGTTTCTATGACGTTATTGCGACGCTCAGTCGTGGAAGGCGTCGACGAATTTCCGCTTGCCGAGCATGAAGGCATCGGCGACGTGGCGCAGCGGCGCGAGATCGACATCCGATTTACCGGCCTTGATGAATTCGGCAAAGCGACGGTAGAGCGAGGGATATTCCTGCTCCGGCTCGGCGAATCTCAGCGCGCCGTCGATCAAAAGCTTGGCGCCGCCCTCGGCGAGCACCATCTGGCCGGCTGCCGTTTCCGCGACGATGTCCCAGCTCTGCTTGCCGGTCTGGCGCCAGTCGAATTCGGCGTGAACCGGCAAGCCGTCCGCATTGCGGAAGTGAATGTCGGCCGCGATCGGTGCATCGCGATTCTCGGGAAATTCGAGCACGGCCTCGGTGATGAAGATCGGCCGCGGCAGGATATGGGTGACGATCGACAGCGCGTTGATGCCGGGATCGAAAACGCCGAGGCCGCCGGCCTGCCAGATCCATTCCTGGTTCGGATGCCAGTGGCGGACATCCTCCTTCCAGATCACATGCACGCTTTTGATCGTCGTCGCGGCAAGAAACGCCTTGGCCGCCTCGACGCCCGGTGCATAGCGCGAATGCCAGCTGGCAAAGAGCGACGCACCCTGCTTGTTTGCCAGCGCTTCGAGATCGGCCACTTCGCTGAGCGTCGCGCCGGGCGGCTTTTCCAGGAAGACGTGCTTGCCGGCAACGAGCGCCTTATAGGCCGCCTCGTAGCGATATTGCGGCGGCATGCAGAGCGAAACGGCATCGATCGAGGGCTCGGCGTCGAGCATCGCTTCGATCGTCGTATAACTCTTGACGCCTTCGACCGTGCCGTGGCGGCTCGCCGTGGCGACGAGTTCGAAATCCGGGTTCTTGGCGATGGAGGGAAGGTGCTGGTCGCGGACGATCTTGCCGACGCCGACGATGGCGAGATTGATAGGAGACATGGTGTTTCGCTCGAGCCTGTATGAAAAGTATGATTATTGACGCGTTTGTATCAGAAAGAGGCGTGCCGACAAGCTCTCCTCCTTCATTCTATCGCATGATGGTTTGGCGAAGGAAGCTGTAACCCATCGCCGCGCGGGCGGCGCGCTCTTCGGAATTGCCGTCGCCGCCATGCCCGCCGGAGCCGAATTCATGGAAGAGCGGCCGGTGTCCTTCTTCCTCCAGTCGCGCGGCAAAGCGGCGCGCATGCGAGGGATGCACGCGGTCGTCATTGGCCGAGCTTTCGATGTAGATCGGCGGATAGCTGACCTTGGTCGCCGGCCCGACATTGTGAAGCGGCGAATAACCGAGCATGAAGTCCCGGTCCACCGGCGTCTCCGGATCGCCATATTCGTCCATCCAGGCTTGCCCTGCGCTGAACAGGTGGAAGCGTGTCATGTCGAGAACCGGCACCTGGCACCAGACGGCGCCGAAATCGTCAGGATAGCGTGTCAGCATCACGCCGGTCAGCAGACCGCCATTGCTGCCGCCCTGGCAGGCGATCCGCGACGGCACTGTATAGCCGCGGGCGACGAGATCGCGCGCGATGGCGACGAAATCGGCAAACGCCCGGTCTCGCCCTTGCCGCTTGGCGCTGCGATACCAGTCGGGCCCGAATTCGCCGCCGCCTCGAATATAGGCCTGCACATAGGCGCCGCCTTGTTCCAGCCAGCGTCCTGTCACGCCGGAATAGCTTGGCGACAACGGGACATCGAAGCCGCCATAGCCGTAAAGCAGCACCGGCAGCGCGCCCTTGGTCCATTGCTTCGGCAGGACCAGCCGGTAGGTAACCCTCGTTCCGTCCTCGGAAACAGCCTCCAGCAGTTCGGATGACATATCGGTCGCATCGAAATAGCTCGGCGCCGCGGCGACGAAAACCGGCTCGGCCTCTTTGCTGCGATCCGACAGTTCGAGACGGTAACAGACGGGCGGCTGCAGGAAGCCCTGGCCGACGATGTGGAGCGTATCGTCGCCAAGATGTAGATCGGCATGGAGCGGCCTGAAGTGAGCCGTCTGCATATCCGCCGGCAGTGCGATCTCCCGCTGCTCAGCATCGGGCCTTGTCAGGTCCAGCACCATGAGACGCGGACGCAGCCGATCGGAGATGATGAAGACGCACCACTCCTGCATCAGCATCATCTGCGCGATGGACTGGCCCTCGGCAGGCTGAAACAGGATCCGCTCCGGCCCGAGCAGGGCCGTCTCCGAGGCGGGATCGAAGCGTTGCAGCACGAGGCTGCCGGTCGCAACGCGCTCATCGGTCTTTGCCCGCCAAAGGCAATGATCATGATTGAACTGGAAATCGGCTTCCTTAGGCAGATCGATGCGCCGCTGTGTGCCGTCGCTGGCGATCAGGAAAGCGCTCGCGACGCCGATCTCGTGGGCGGCGACGAAAATATCGATCAATCCGCGATCCGCTGAAGCGCCTGATAGGGCAGGGTCGATGACGAGATTGAAGCCGTAGACGTCCTCGTCTGCTGCTTCGAACATGACGGTGGCATCTTCCGGCCGCTGCCCGCGCTTCAATCGCCGTCCGACGCGCGGCCATCCGGAGCGGGTCGCCGAAAATCTGTCTATGGAACCAAAATAGCAGATTTCGTCACGGCTCAGCCAGGTGGCATGCGATCGTGCGGCCGGTGTATCGAAGCCGCCCTCGACGACCTGTTTCCGCTCGGCGTCGAATTCGAGCAGCCGGAGAAGATCGGAGCCGCCGTCCGAAAGCGTGAGCAGCACCCGCGTCGGCTCCCATGGGCAGGTGACGGCGCCGCGCCAATTCCAGCGCTTGCCTTCCCTGACGCAGAAGGCGTCGAGATCGAAGACCGGCTCCCAGGCGGCGTCCGGCAGCGGCTCTTGGTCTGCCGGCAGGCGGAGCCAGATGCCGAGAGGATTGTCCTTGCTCTGGCGGAAATCGAACAGCCACTCGCCTCGGCGCATCGGAACGATCAGCCTGTCCTGCCGCTCGATCAGCGCCTTGATCGCGTCGCGATCTCTCTCGAATTCAGGTGTTCTCAGAGCCGCGTCGGAAACCCGGTTGTGCTCGTCGATGAACTGGCGGGTGCGCGGATCGTCGTCCGTTTCGAGATGAAGGTTCATATATGACCTGCCGGCTTCTGTTGACGTCGGACAGATCTAGGCAGCCGGTCCCGACTTGGCAACCCGCCTTGCAGCGCCGCGCGTCTCTTCAGACGCGCGAAGGACGCTGTAACACTTTGAATCTAAGCATCGGCCCGATGCGCTAGCGGATCGTCACGAAATCGGCCGAGGCGACGACGGTGTTCGGCACCTCGGTCTTCTTGAATTTCAGCGTCACCCTGTGGCTATCCCGCCATCGCTTCTTCGTATTCGGCTGACAGCATCAGCCAGTCTTCCTCGGCGGCAGCGAGTTTTGCCGCGGCCTCGCCGCGCTGCTTTGCCTTCTCGGCGGCCTTGGCTGGCGTCTTCTCATAAAGGGCCGGATCCGCAAGTTCCGCGTCAAGCGCCTGAATCTGTTTCTCCAGCTTCGCCGTCAAGGATTCGATTTCGTTGATCTTTTTCCTGAGCGGCGTCAGCGAGGCGCGACGTTCGGCATTGAGCTTGCGCTGGTCGGCCTTCGACGTCGCGTCTTCAGTTAGCTGCGGCTTTTCTTCTTTTTTTTTACCTGAGGTGACGATGAGGTCGCGGTACTCGTCCATATCGCCTTCGAAGGTCGTCACCGTACCGCCATTGACCAGCCACAGCCGATCGACCGTCGCCTCGATTAGGTGACGATCGTGCGAGATCAGGATGACGGCGCCTTCGTAGTCGTTCAGCGCCTCGATCAGCGCGCGGCGGCTATCGATGTCGAGGTGGTTGGTCGGCTCGTCGAGGATCAGCAGATTGGGTGCATTGAAGGCGGCAAGCCCCATCAACAGGCGGGCTTTTTCGCCGCCGGAAAGATCCTTGGCGGCCGTCGCCATCTTCTCGGTCGCAAGCCCCATCTGGGCGACGCGGGCGCGCACCTTGGCTTCCGGCGCGCCCGGCATCAGTCGGCGCACATGCTCCACCGGCGATTGCTCGGGGATGAGGTCGTCGAGCTGGTGCTGCGCGAAGAAGCCGATCTTCAGGCTCGGCGCGATCTTCACTTCACCGCTCTCCGGCGCCAGACGGCCGGAGATGAATTTGGCGAAGGTCGATTTGCCGTTGCCGTTCGAGCCGAGCAGGGCGATGCGGTCGTCATTGTCGATGCGCAGATTGAGGTTTTTCAGGATCGGATTGCCGGGCTCGTAGCCGACGGCGCCGCTCTGGATCGCGACGATCGGCGAAGCCGGCTGCTTTTCCGGCTCAGGAAAAGTGATCGGCTGTACGTGGTCCTCGATCACCGCGGCGACCGTTCCCATGCGCTCCAGCGCCTTGACGCGCGATTGTGCCTGCCGGGCCTTGGAAGCCTTGGCCTTGAAGCGATCGATGAAGCCCTGCAGATGTTTGCGTGCCGCGTCGTTCTTGGCCTTGGCCTTGGTCTGCAACTCGTCGGCTTCCGCTTTCTGCCGCTCGAACTGGTCGTAACCGCCGCGATAGAAGGTCAGCTTCTTCTGGTCGAGATGGACGATCGCATTGACCGCGTTGTTCAGAAGGTCGCGATCGTGGCTGATGATGATGACGGTGTGCGGATAGCGGCGGACATAGTCTTCCAGCCACAGCGTGCCTTCGAGGTCGAGATAGTTGGTCGGCTCGTCGAGCAGAAGCAGATCCGGCTCGGAAAACAGCACGGCGGCAAGGGCGACGCGCATGCGCCAGCCGCCGGAAAAGGAGGAGGCGGGGCGGGCCTGCGCGTCCTTGTCGAAGCCGAGGCCGGCAAGGATGCTCGCCGCGCGCGCTTCGGCCGAATGCGCGTCGATATCGACAAGACGCATCTGGATTTCGGCGATGCGATGCGGATCGGTCGCCGTTTCCGCCTCGGCAACGAGAGCGGTGCGTTCCTTGTCCGCGGCAAGCACGATCTCGATCAGGGCGTCCTCGGTCGCCGGCGCTTCCTGCGCCACCTGGCCGATGCGTGCGGCCTTGGGGATCGACACCGTTCCGCTCTCCGAGCCGAGATCGCCGGTGATGACGCGAAACAGCGTGGACTTGCCGGCGCCGTTGCGCCCGACGAGCCCAGCCTTCGTGCCTGAAGGCAGCGAAACGCTGGCATTGTCGAGAAGCAGGCGCCCGGCGATGCGGGCGGAAATATCGGTGAGCGTGATCATGGCCGGCGTTTTGGCCGAAAGCGCCCGCCAAGGCAAGAGCGCTTGTCAGTCCTGGAGCATGATGCCCAAAAGCGGGAGTGGTTTTCGGACCTCCGGCCGGATCTAGCGGCCGAAAGCCTGCACCGGCAGTCGGGGGTTCGACTGCGCGGCGAGAAGTGCCACGCGGGCATTGGCCTGCAACTGTCCCGGAGTTGCCGCATCGGTGCTGAGCGCCACGCCGATCGAGATGGTGAGCCTGCCGGGATCGGCCTTGTCGGATGTCGCGAAGACCAGATTGTCCTCGACGGAGGCGCGCAGGCGTTCGGCAATAGCAATCGCATCCTGCATGCCGACATTGGAAAACAACAGGGCGAATTCGTCAGCCTCGGTGCGAGCGACGAAATCGTTTTTCTTGACCGACTTGCTGAACAGGCCGGCGAGCTTCTTCAGGAGCTTGTTGCCGGCCTGGGTGCCGTATTTGTCGTTGAGATCGGTGAAGTTGTCGATATCGACCATGATCAGCGCGCTGCCGGCGGCACCTTCTTCTCGCTTGTAGAGATCGGCGATCGTCCGGTTCAGTGCGATGCGGTTTGGAAGTCCGGTGATCCTGTCGGCGATCGCGGCCGATTGCATCGCCGAAATGCCGCGCTCCAGGGTTTCCAGCGTCTTGATATCGTCCTGCAGCTTCGCGCCGATTTCCATCTCCGCTGCAAGAACGGTCGAAAGCGAGGCAGTGAGGTAGTCGACCTCGCTGAGGAAGGCGGCAAGGCTCTGGTCGTCGTGGGACACGGATTTCAGGATCGTGCCGCAGGCGCGCGCAAAGGCGTTCCTGTGCTTCAGCCCTTCGGCAAGCCTTTCCGCCACGTCGCGCAGCATCCGGCTCGCCTCGTTTCGGGATGTCACGCCCGCCAGCCCGCAATGGCCGACGAGGCGGTATTTCAGGCCGAGTTCGTCGAGCATCGGCTGCTGCGGCTGGGACCCGAGTGCCGCGATATCCTGCGCAAGGCCGGCATTCAGCCCGACGATCGCCTCGTGAAAGAGTTCGTAATTGCGCGGGAGTGACGCGACGTTGAGGCGCGCCATGTGCTGGGCGATCTTCTGGATATCCGCCATCGGCGCGGCGCGCGCAGCCTCGCGCGGCACCAATGCGTTTGCGCTTGCATTCTGCATGACG
>NZ_VSZV01000178.1:0-10609 GCF_008919455.1 Rhizobium sp. PEPV16 | reverse complement strand
CGCTCAACGGCTTCTTACGGCCAGGCCGGGTCGCGTCGCGCGCAAGCCCATCGACACCCTGCTCAAGATAACGATCGCGCCAGCGATAGGCCGTCTTCTTGGTCTTGCCCAGCGTCCGCACAATCGACGCCAGACTCGACGCGTCCGCCCACATCAGCACGATCCGCGCCCGCCAAACCAGCTTCTGCGGCGTGTTCCGGGCCGCCACCCAACCTTCCAGCCGCACTCGATCCTCAGGCGACAGCAACAACTTCTTGTCCGTGTCCATGGACCCAAACTCGCATATTTGCCAGCCGCAGGGAATCCTTCCGTTAATTCCAGAACACTAAGATGGCGGCGTTAGCACGCGCGAGGGCGTCATCAAAGGAGATTCAAGGTCCGCCTGACAAAGGGTATTGACGCTCCCGGGTTATCTGCGTGCGTTCGACACCATGCAGAACCTCTTCTGGCAGCAGCGAGCAACCTGCAGTGCGCATTCCCGTTCATTGCCGCAACCCGCGATGTTGTGCGATCGCGTCTTAGAGCAGCCGCAGCCTGCAGCGAGCCTTGCTGCAAATGAAACTACTGGGCATTGCTTTCACATCATTCAGAAATGACCCGCGGACAGGCTGAACATTGGTAGCAGGCGCTTCTAGTCTGCCTTTCCATCAACGTTTCAGCGGAGTAAGCATGAAAGTCGCAACCCGTATCGCAGCCAGCTTAGCTGTCGCCTTCGGATTA
This sequence comes from Rhizobium sp. PEPV16, assembly GCF_008919455.1. Classification (NCBI taxonomy): domain Bacteria; kingdom Pseudomonadati; phylum Pseudomonadota; class Alphaproteobacteria; order Hyphomicrobiales; family Rhizobiaceae; genus Rhizobium; species Rhizobium sp. PEPV16. The sequence continues at coordinate 9,889 of NZ_VSZV01000178.1, read as the reverse complement.
GCATCTCACTCGATGGCAAATGAGAGAGTTGTCCACGTATACAACTGGTCAGATTATATCGATCCGGAGATCCTGGAGGAATTCACCAAGGAAACCGGGATCACCGTGGTCTATGACGTTTTCGATGATAACGGTATTTTGGAAGCAAAGCTTCTTGCAGGTGGTTCAGGCTACGACGTGGTTGTCCCCGGTGGACCGTTCCTTGCCCGACAGATTGCGGCCGGTGCTCTTCAAAAGCTGGACAAGAGCAAGCTTCCCAATCTTGCCAACCTCTGGCCAGAGATTGCCGAGCGTCTCGCAAAATATGACCCCGGCAACCAGTATGCGGTCAACTATATGTGGGGCACCACCAGCATCGGATACAATGCCGACAAGCTTAAGGCTGTGTTTGGCGACACGCCCATCGACAGCTGGGACATCATATTCAAGCCGGAATACCTTTCAAAACTAAAGGACTGCGGCGTCAACATATTGGATGCCCCCGATGAGACCATCGCGCTTGCGATAAACTACCTTGAAAAAGATCCTGACAGCAAACTGGTTGCCGACCTGAAGGCTGCGGCGGATTTGTACCGCAAGAGCCGCCCTTACGTTCGCACCTTTAACTCCTCGGCCTATATCAACGACCTAGCCAACGGGGACATATGTCTTGCGGTCGGCTGGTCCGGCGATATCCTTCAGGCCAAGGCTCGCGCGACTGAAGCGAAGAACGGGGTAAAAATCGAACTCGTTGTGCCGAAGGAAGGGGCATATGTGTGGTTTGACAATCTCGCCATTCCGGGGGATGCGAAGAATGTCGATGAAGCCCATGCCTTCATCAATTATCTCATGCGGCCGGATGTGATTGCCAAGGCGTCAAACTATGTTCAATACGCAAATGGGAATCTAGCCTCTCAAAAGTTGATCGACGAAATCATTACCGGCAATCCGGCAGTATATCCGCCTGAAAAAACGATGGCGAAGCTATTTTCCATCTCGCCTTACAATGCACATCAGCAAAGGCTTCTCAACCGCCTCTGGGTCAACATAAAAACCAATTATTGACGTTAAATGGTCCGTTGCCGGTCTCAGGATTCTCTACGTTCGCAACCCGTTGGATTCCGACGAGCTATTGGTTCGGCGAACCAACAGGAGCGACCTGCCGAATTGACTTGGGGCCGCCGATTGCTCGGTGCGCCACCTGGTCGTACCCTACCCTTCGGCAAACCTGCTCGTGGACTGTGAACTCGTTTCACCCACCACGTCCGCGCCAAAACAGGTGCGCAAAGAAGGACCATCCCATATGCGTGTGGTCCTTCTTATGCTCCTGACTCCAGTCGCGTGCTGCCATCACGTCTGCGAACGGCGAGCTTGTCTTTTAACACACTGCAGCTTCTTCAAGTTCTGACGAGGCCTTGCCGAGCCAGCATTCCATGGCTGCGGTAAAAAGAGAAGCGACAGGTCTCGAGCGCGACCTGTCCACCGTTGCCGAAAGTGTGCGTCACCCAGTTCGAAGGATGCTATCTACCGTTTGTCCGACGTGTCGTCAGAATTGCAACTTATGAAAAATTGGAAACGGCAACGCTTCGTCTATAACTAAAAGCAAACTGTAGTAGAAGGCGACGACGACGCAGAATAGGAAGGTGGCTGCGACGAATTCCAGCAGCAGTCCCTGCCTATCCTCTTTTTGCTGCGCATCTATTGAACTGCCGTTCTGCTGACCTCGCTGGAATTGTCTCGGCGGGACGCAGTTCGTTCCTGAATCAGCGGAGTTCTCGTCGTTGTTGCCTGCAGCGGCTGGAAGTCGCAATTCGTGGAACAATGCTTCCTCGAGTTCGTCGGATGAAATCTGCAGCCTGTCTTTGGCGAGGGATCCGGAAAAAGGCCTTGTCATGCTGTCTCTCTCCTCGAATAATTTGCAAGCTTGCTCATTTTTGAGTGCTCACTGGAAAATCAGTCGAGGTCGAACGTTGCTTGACGATTGCTGTATCTGAGCGGGCCGTTTGATTTGTAACGGCGCTGGATCTTTGCCCATGATGCTAGAGAACCGCATGCATCCGCACCGGATCGGTACGCCGCCATCCGAGTAGCGACCTAAGGCCAGGGCCGTTTACATTCAGATTTGAAGCTTTGCCGAACGAGGTGCTGCTGTCTCGTGGCATCGCCGTCCGTACCAAACCGGCGCGACTTCGATGAAGTGCATCGCGTGAAAGCGCTTTCGCTCGGCGGCAATCGAGCTGGAAAAACCAGCCGCGGCACATTGTTACAAATCAAGCTGTTTCGGCATCTTCTCGAAACCAACAGATCACGCGCTCGCTCAACAATCGACCGTCTTCATCAAGCTAGGTGAGGATGGAAAGCGAATTGCGGCCGAAATGCCAATCAATCCGATGGCATGCGAGGCTGACTTTCAACGGCTGCACAAGTGCGAGCCGGTTTCCCTCGATTCTGATAAGAAGATTGGACCATTGCAATGCATTACAAAACTGTAAGTCTGACGTTGGCCGTCATACTGGCCGCTTCTTCCCTGGCAATCGCTGCAGACCCTTTTGAAGCGGCTCCGGCGCCCGAAGCGCCTGACACCTTCTCCTGGAGCGGTTTTTATGTCGGCGTCAATGCAGGCTATGGCTTTGGCGGTGATGGAGACGTTTCCTCTGAAGGACAACTCGGGCCGAACATTGCAAACATCGCAACCGGTGCGCGCCCGGGGTCGGTGGATCTGGACCGTAACGGCATCCTTGGCGGAGGTCAGATCGGCTACAATTGGCAAGCCGGCTCGTTCGTCTACGGTCTGGAAGCAGATATTTCTTTCACCGACCTCGATGACGATCGAAACATCGTGACGCCGCAGATCAATACAGGACTTGCCCAAGGTAACGTCTTCCGCTCCGAGCTCGATTATCTCGGTACCGTGCGGGCCCGTCTGGGCTATGCGCTCGATCGCACCTTGTTCTACGGCACTGCGGGCCTCGCCTACGGCAGGAGCACGATGAGTGTGGACATGTTCGCCCCTAACGGCGTTCGACAGTTCACTGGTGACAAGACCGGAACGAATGTCGGCTACGCCGTCGGCGCAGGTGTTGAATATGCGGTAACAAGCAAAATCTCGTTGAAGTCTGAATATCTCTACTATGATCTTGGCGAGGAAAAATTGAACGTTCAGGCCATTCCGGGCACGGGCGTTGCCGGCGGATACGATTCCAAATTCAACAACGACGGCCATCTCTTCCGTGTTGGCCTCAATTACAAGTTCTAGAATCGAGTCGCGGCGCCTCTGGGCGCCGCGTTCCGCCACCCGCTTTATTCACACACGTCCCGCCAGATCAGACGCTTGGCGAAATGGCAAAGCTTTCGACGAGATCGATAAGGCCACCGTTTGCAGAACCCGCTCAAGGTCCTTTGGCCGGAGAATGACGACCTGTCGCAAGCAGACGGGAAGAACGTCGACCCCGACGGCACCTCGCCAACAAGATCCACCGTCACCGCAAGAACTTGAATGAGATCAACATCGGTGATGGCTTCCCAGCGCAAGGCATTTCCCGTGTGCCTGCCGCGCCGTAGCGCCGGCCACGTATATTGCAACGCGGTCCAGTCGTCGTAAGCATCAAATGGAAAGCCCCAACATGCACTTTGACAAAATGCCCGCGAGTGGAAAACCCAAGCGCAGCTGCTGGCTTAAAACAACCCTTGACTTGAAGATGGTCGCCACTGCGCTCGGGCTTCTGGTACTAGCAGCGCTGACTGCCGTGGTCGCCGACAGGACAATTGCGACGATGGTTCCCACTCTTCTGGGTTGGATGAGGAGCGCCGCCGGCTGGATTTCCACATTGACTGATCCGTTGGTCGTCCTTCCCCTCATGATAGGCGCTTTCATTGCCGGAAGGATTTTTCGCATGCTCGGTCTTGTCGGCCCATTCGAGCTGACAACGAGCCTTCTTACGCGCAGCATCTTGGCCGTTGCGGCTGCCACGCTCCTCAAAGGCATTATTGGCCGTGCCAGGCCGAGCGAAGTCTCCCGGGATCCCTTTCACTTTCAACCCTTCGCGGCGCAGGACATGTTTGCCTCCGCTCCTTCTGCGCAAGCCACCTTGGCGGCGGCCATAGGTTGCTCATTGGCCATGAGCTTTCCCAAGGCAAGAATTCCTATCCTCGCGGCCGTGATAGCAGTCTGCCTCTCGCGAGTGCTTGTTGGGGAGCATTGGACGAGCGACGTGATATTCGGCTTGGCGCTAGGCTGGGGCATTGCTGTGGTGCGGAACCGCCGTCATGCTTCCGTCCTCGGCAAGCCCGCTGGCTGACGGAAGAAGACTTGCGCTTCAGCGCCAGCCTCCTCTCGCTCGTCCAGCGCGGGGGTCTTATCGATCGGTCGAGGTGAAATTCCATTCCCTAAGTTCAGCGGAGACGATCGCGTCGCTATGGAGAAACGGGGCTCGCGCCGATTTCCGTCTGAAGGCGCCAGACCAAATTCGCGGCCGGATCTCGGCGCTTTGCCGCTCCGGCCGCGGTTTCTAATGCGATTAATAATTGCAGTTATGAGGTCCGTTGGTCGGCCTGAAACCAAGGTTGCAAGCGCCCCTCAACGGCTTTGGTTGATAAGAATAACCACCCCGCCCGAAGGCTTTTGCCGGATACCAGTAGCCGTCAGGGCCCTTCCGATAGCCGAAGCGTTTGGCACGATAACCGCGATAGCCGTTCCAGTAGCCTTGCTCCGTGTCCCGATAGCTTACTTCGACAGCGCTCGTCGCTGTCGCTCTGTCATAGACAGACGCGGCAACGGCCTCGTTAGCGGTGAGATCTGCAATTACGCATGATGCAGCGATGGAAAGGATTGCGAACAATCTCTTTGACATGAATTTATCCTCTCAGACGTATCAACTCTATGCTCCGGCCGGATGCGATGATCAGTTTCACGGGCGTCGGCTATCTCAGAATGTGCAATCGAATGAAAATGACGTCATTTGAAATACGGATGGCGCAAGCAGACTGGATTTGACAGAGGCGGGTATTGATGGATTTAGGCGACGCGACGTTCTTGACCGATGTCGTCGCCTCAATGCGCCGCGCATGAAGCAGATGGAACGGCCTGGCCGCCAGCGCACCGGATCGCATGTCCAGGTAAGCGCCCCTGGGAAGCGAGACGGCAAGAGGAAGCTGCGACATCGACATCAGAAACGCCTTTGAAGGCCGCGCCGGGAAGCGCCGTGCGCTTCATTCCAAGCAAGATGCTGGAACACCATCGTTGCTTGATGTCCGCCGAAGGCAGATCGAAATGGCAAAACGCCAGCAGCATGCTTGGGCATGCTGCTGGCGTAGTCGATCGAGATCCGGTCTCCAGTCCAATCTTGCCCTCTCCGGAAAGGCGAGGTGCCGGGAGGCAAGCAAGATCGATGAGATGTATGGGCGAGAATCTATCGGCGCCCATACATGGCGTTTACCAGGGTGAACGCTTGATCTGGAAGGCGTAGAACTGGTTTTTCTGCGAGCCCGAGAAATTGTTATCCGCCGCGAGGATCAAGACATCGGTGCCGTCCTTTGCCTTGCCGATGGCCATGGATTCGATGTTATCCGGGGTCAGGCCGATGGCGCGCAGATCGAGGATTTGGCTTTTGCGAATTGGCACGATACGCTCATCGCTCTTTGCAAGCGATGCAATGCCGGAAACGTCGGTTGCATCCGACAGATCCATCATGAAAAGTTTGACGTTGTTGCCAAAGCCCTGCGCGAAACTGCGCTCAACGGCAATCAGACGATGGTCATCGAGGGCAATCATCTCCGACAAGCCATTGTCGTTGCCGCCGCCAGCCTTCGTGGCGACCTGCGGGATCTGCGAAACCGGATAAACGTACTCGGCCTTCGGCTCCCCAGTCGTGCCGTCGTAGTGGATGATGCGCGACAAGCTGCCAGTCGTAAGCGAAGGGTTCGGCCCGTCCTGATAGAGTGCGGCTTCAAGTCCGGCAAATACGTCACCCGAAGGTGTGACGGCCAGAGCCTCAAAGGCGAGGTTGTCGCGAATACCGGCCGACTTGTCGGACGTCGGTGCGAACCCGTCGGGCAGTTTTAGCTCTCGCACGAAAGCGCCATCATGAGAGGTCACGCGAACGAATGGGGGCGCGAGCGTCTTCGCGTCGCCCTCATTGCCCCAATAGATGCCGTCTCTGCCGATCCGAATGGATTCCGGGTCGACATTGCGGGGCGCGAAGGGATGACCGTCCTTATCCTCTAGCACACCGCGATTTCCAACCGTCACGCCGGTTAAGCCGGCAGCGCTTACATCGATATCAAGATCAAAAAAGCGAGCGGGACCTTTCTCCGAGCGGTCGTCACTAATTGCGATGAAGCGACCGGTAGCCGCAACGAAATCAAGTCCTGAGAGGCCGCCAAGGGGAGTGCCATTTTCCATGTAGTCGCCCGGCATTATAAATTCGCCCAAATAGGAAAGGGAAATTCCTGCCGCGCAGTCGCCAAACGGGCACCGTGTCTCCACGGTCGCGCCGATTTCGGTGGCATGGACCGACGCAGTACTGGATAGAATGACAAAAGAGGCAGTCATAAGGAAACGCCCGAGCATGATGATTCTCCGATATGTGCTAATTTCTGGAAGCGACCACAGCGACCGAAGTCTTGGTGGACCTGCAGTCACAGCGGTGATGGTTTTTGCGTTCGGCAGTCTTGCAAGGGCGACGTGACGGAGGCCTTAGTGGAGATCAAGGTTGTGACCTCCAAAGCGCTGTTAGCCTCCCGTCAGCATCACCGGCGTCCGGTCCCCGCTGCGATTGTTGCTCTCGCTCACAGCGTTCAGAGCGCAACGCGAGCCTAGGATAGCCTGCATCGCTTACCGCCGCGACGACCGCAGTTGCACGATGGCGTTGGCGTGTTGCTTGCTCGTTTCAGAAGCAAGCGTTTCGGTTTCAACTGTTGCGAATGGCGGGGACCTGTGATCGGTCGCGCCGTTTCGGGTCAGACGGCTTTTAGAAGGAGTGCCTGCTACTCCGCCGGGTGCCCGCCAGGGCGATCTTGCCCGGGAAACCGCAGGAGAAGCGAGTTTTGATAGGGTGATGATTTCTTTGCCACCCAGAATGTAGCTTGGCCCAAGTCAGCCCACGAGCCAATCATGGATAAGACCAAACACAATACTCGCCATAGCCACTGCCAGGCCTGTGGCCAGGGCCATCAAGAATTCGCTCACGCGGAGCGCCGTAAGATCGGCCTGATCGCTCCGGCTTCTGGGAGTCAACTGCTGCGGCTCGCCGGTGAGCGCGTCACCGGGAAGCAATTCTCCATTGACAACGACCAGTCTGGGATACCGGCTTCTGTGTGAATGCCGCGATGTCGACGTTCGGTTGGTCTTCACGCGTGACAGGTCTCCGACGATAAGACGACGTTCCTTGCGGGTTCGCGTATGGCATGGAGACGCCTTCGGTCAGGCAGCAATACCGTTCGCAGAACGGAGCGCGATTCCATGGACATCATGCCAGCTGTCGTAATTGCAGGAATCGTTGAAAACGAACGCCAACATGGGCAAGCGAGAGGATCTATTACTCTCAGGATCGTCAATCAGGACTTGCGAGCATTCGTGTTCCAAAAGTTTGTCGTCTCAGATGCGGTTTGAAAAACTTAAGCCTTCGCGCTTCGCGCAAGCGTTACAATCAGGCGGTCAATGATTAGCGTTGTAATCCGGGAAGCGAATTTCAATTTAATCACTCTTCCATGGCGTTCGTGCATTCACCCTGGCCGCCTACGCGTAGCGAAACGGATCGACCGCCAACCGCCTGCAACTGAACCCGACGGCTTAGAGGGCAGGCCAATCGAGGCGCGACGACTAAACCGATGCGGCGAGCCGTTTCGGCAACGAATGCTAGCGGCCACTCCCTATACCGGGCCAACGTTCGAAAAAAGATCTTTGGTTTTCGATAACTCAAAGCGGGCCTCTTGCTGGGTCGTGAGCCTCGCTGAAGATCGCAATGGGCTTCCTTTGAATGCAAATGAAATCGGGAGGGACAACGTGGACACATTTTTGAAACCGAAACGGTGAAAGCTGTCGACTGACAGCAGGGTTTCGAACAATGAGCAGAACAATTATGATCGTGGGCAATGGCGAGGTGGGAGAAGGAGGAGCGGAAATCATCGACTCTGCCGACTTCGTCATCCGCTTTAACGATTGCCGTTCCTTTGGCCTAGGCGGCACGCGCACCGATGCGGTGGCGGTCTGCAATACCGGCCGGCCGGCCAAGGCCATGCTCGGGTCCGGGAACTGGCGCGCCCATCCAGGAATTGTCGACGCCTCTGAAATCTGGAGCGTGCGAGACCCCGAAAAATTCGCGACCATGCGCGCGCCGCTTGCCGCCTCCCATCCGGAGCTCGATGATTTCTGCGACGACTATACACGCCTGTTTGGCGACTTCTGCGCTGGCGCCGGGAAGCTCCATCGAACTGTTGGTCAACGGATTCATGATGCCATCGACCGGGCACTTGCGATGTTGGAACCAGCGCCCTACGTCGTGCCGAGCAGTGGCATTATCGTGATCGGCGAAGTGCTCGACAGCTATCCAAACGACGACGTCGTCATAGCAGGTTTTGGCCATATCGGTTGGGAGGGCCATCCGTTCGCTGCCGAAAAGCAGTTGGTGGATGCATTCGTTAAGGCTGGTCGCCTGCGGCGCTTGTCTCAGCATGGCGTGCCCTCCACGGTGTGTGAACGACCACCGTTGATCCGCTGATCGATCGAACCATGTCACGAGAAACCAGGACTTCAAAGTCGATCAGGCTGGTCACCCGCGACGGTAAACTGTTAGCCCCCGCACCGGAAGTGGTTACGACAGATGGTGCCGACTGCGCCATCCCCCAGGACGCGCACGACGGCGTCTTTAGGTGGATTTTAAAGCCCCTTTTTCTGATTGAATTGGCCTGTTGCCTGGTGTTTGCTGCGGCGATCATCGTGGTCGGGTGCGGCTATGTCTTTGCGACGCGAGCCCTGTGGCCATTACTTCTGCAAAATTATGATCTGGTTTGGTGAGCGCCGAAGCCCAATGCGATCGGCTCGCAAACGGCTTGCTATCCACCAATCCGCCGGCCTACCCGCCCAGCGCGGTCCAACTGCTTTCAATGACGCTCCCATTTGATGGGCGAGCTGTTTGATCAATGTCCGCTTGCGGTCTTGTCAGGGAGCTTCTTTCGAATACCAACGTCGGGCTTTAACGCTGATCGGAGATGCGCCTTTGCCGCCTGTGACGCCCAGTTTTTCACGACCGCTAGTATTGGCCGCAGTTCGAGTGGCGCGACATGCCGGCGGAGATGCGCAACGGCTCCACTCGGTGTGTTCGTAACGCCTAGCCTTGTGGTACCGAGCCAGGGGCTTCAGACTAATCATGAGCCAGCGATTGACCGGTGACATTTGTAACCGCTTCCGGACAAATTGAAATCGTCGCATATGGCACAGACGGCAACATGGTGCTTTCGCTGCTAAGGACCAGCCATTGACCAAATCTACCATGATGCCATCCGTCACACCTCCGACCTTGCGTTTTGCCGATTTAAATATCCAACCTCACGACACATTCGCAACATATCGTTCATCCTTGCCTTTCGTGCGACGGGAAGATGGCGCTTACCTTGTTTTGCGCGCGTCCGATGTTCAAGCGCTGGCAAAAGATCCACGGACAAAACAAGTGGAGACTCAGCTGCTGGCGGCGCGCGGAATCTCCGGGGGGCCAATTATGGATCTTTTTTCAAACAGCATGCTGTTTTCTAATGACGAGACCCATCGACGCAGACGGCAGCCGCTGGCGAAGTGCTTTTCGTTTCGTATGATGGAAGGCATTCGGCGGGACGTACGCCTGCTCGCAGAAGATTTGGCGAGCCGCAGGTTGGATGGCGATAAGCTTAGGCTGCGCGATGATTATGCGTCTGCGAT
>NZ_VSZV01000230.1:0-15532 GCF_008919455.1 Rhizobium sp. PEPV16 | reverse complement strand
CCGCCTGCCCCTTCGGCGATTGCGCCGCCGGCATCTCGCTCTCCTACCTCGGTGAAGTCGTCATCCCCACGGGCCACATGGAAAACGGCGTCGAATTCGGCGGCATTTCCGGCCTCGATTTCGATGCCGCCACCGGCCATTATATTGCCGTCAGCGACGACCGCTCGGAAAGAGGCCCTGCCCGTTTCTATGAACTCGACGTCAATCTCGACGCGTCCGGTCTCAGGGGCGTTTCGGTCGTCAAGCAGGTGACCCTGAAGGACAAGAACGGCGAGCCCTTCGCTGCCCGGAGCGTCGATCCGGAATCGATCCGCCTCGGCAAGGACGGCATCTATTGGGGCAGCGAAGGCGACGGCAAGGCGCTGCTGGCGCCCTTCGTCCGCGTCGCTTCGCCGGACGGTTCCTTCGTCCGCGAATTCAAGCTTCCGGAGGGCTTTGCGCCGACCGCGGACAAGTCGACCGGCATCCGTGACAACCTCGCCTTCGAGGATCTTGCCATCGCGCCCTCCGGCGATGTTTTCGTCGGTGTCGAAGCCGCCCTTTACCAGGATGGTCCGAAATCCTCGCTGACGTCAGGCAGCCTGTCGCGCATCGTCCGCTACGACGGCGCCACCGGCGAGCCGAAAGCTGAATATGTCTACCCGGTCTCGCCGATCCCGCAGGCCGCCACCAAGGCCGATGGCGGCAATGACAACGGCATGTCGGAGATGCTTGCCCTCGACGATCACCGCCTGCTCGCCGTCGAACGCAGCTATGCCCAGGGCTTCGGCAACAACATCAAGATCATGATGATGGATCTGACTGATGCCACCGATGTATCCGCTATCGCTTCGCTCGCCAAAAACGACCAGCGTGTCGTCCCCGCCCGCAAGAGCCAGGTGCTCGATTTGAGGGCCATCGGCCTCGTTCCAGACAATATCGAGGCCATGTCGCTCGGCAAGGCCAAGGATGGAACCGATGTTCTCATTCTCGGCTCCGACAATAATTTTTCGACCAGCCAGAAGACGCAATTCTATGCCTTCAAGGTTCTCAGCCGTCCGCAGCAGTAAGACGTCCGGATCTGAGGGTCGAATAGCGACGCTTTGTATACGCTTTCATGGTGCGGACCTTGAAACCGCCGGGGTGATGGCCCATAACCAGAGTACAAGAAAAAGAAGAGGCGCGCGTGGGTGTGTTCGACCGTCAGAAAAGCAATCATGAACCGCGATGGCTCGGATCGTCGGCGCAGACGCGCACGCCGCTGATTCCCTCCATTTCGGCGGCGCGCTGGCTGCTGGTCCTGGTCGTCGCTGCCGGCGTCTACTTCTTCTACGGCTTCCTCGTGCCGGTGCTCGCGGCACTCGTCATCGGCTTTGCCAGCTGGCCGCTCTACCGCAAGCTTCTTGGCCGCGTCGGCGGCAATACGACGATCGCCGCGACCATCGCCATCATCCTGATCATCACCTTCCTGGTCATCCCGATCGGGCTTGCGGTGACCTATACGACGGGCGAAGTGCGCACCTGGGTCGCCTGGGCAATCCACGCCAACCGCGCCGGCGCCCCGACACCCGACTGGATCGTCGCGCTGCCTTGGGCCGGCGCCTATCTCGATGAAGTCTGGACAAAATATATCGGCAGTCCCGGCGCGCTCGGCGAGGTCATCCAGGCGGTCAGCGGCGCCAATATCGGCAACATCTATCGTGCCGTGCTGGCGGCCGGCGGCGGCGCTTTCCACCTGCTGCTGACGCTGCTCTTCATGCTGATCGCGCTGTTCTTCGTCTATCGCGACGGCTTCTCCTTCTCCAAGCAGATCGACATGCTGGGCGAACGAATCCTGCCCAACCGCTGGGAGCGCATTTCCCGCGTCGTGCCGGCGACGATCAGTTCCACCGTCATGGGCATGACGCTGATCGCGATCGGTGAAGGCATCGTACTCGGCCTTGCCTACTGGATTGCCGGCGTGCCCTCGCCGGTGACGCTCGGCGTCCTGACGGGCGTGATGGCGCTGATACCGGGCGGTGCGCCGCTCTCTTTCACGCTGGTCTCCATCTATCTGCTGGCGAGCGGCTCGCATGTCGCCGGCATCAGTCTCTTCGTCTGGGGAACTGTCGAGCTCTTCATCGTCGACAAGACGCTGCGGCCGAAGCTCGTTGGCGGTCCGATCAAGCTGCCCTTCCTGCCGACCTTCTTCGGCCTCGTCGGCGGCGTCAAGACGATGGGTTTCCTCGGCCTCTTCATCGGCCCGGTGCTGATGGCGCTGATCGTCGCCATCTGGCGCGAATGGATCCACGAAGCCCGCAACGCCGACAAGAGCGAAACCGGTCCGCAGATCATCATCGACGAACAGGCCCCGCCGCCGGTCCCCGGTTCGCCGAAAACCATGCCGCGCGTCGCCGAAGGCTGAACATGGCTTCGCAGACCGGCTACCCCAGCTGCTTTTCCATGAACAGGCTGAGCGGATCGGGCAGATAGCTGCCGAAAGGCTCGATTTCCCGATATCCGTATTTGCGGTAGAGAGCGATCGCCTCGGGCTGGTAGATGCCGGTTTCGAGCCTGATCGCCGTCAGACCCTTTTCTCCGGCGATCGCTTCGAGCGCATTCATCAGGCCGCGGGCGATCCTCAGCCCCCTCGCCGCGGGATCGACGAACATGCGCTTGATCTCCGCCGTGCCGTCCCCGGCCTCGACCAGCGCGCAGCAGCCGACGATCGCATCGCCATTACGCGCGACGAGGAAGCTCACCGAAGGCTTTTCCAGCAATGAAAGGTCGACCAGATGGTTGCTTTCAGCCGGATAGAGCGATTGCGCATAGGCATCGGAAAGATCGAGAAGCCGGATGACGCCCTCCTGGCGTGGCGGTTCAAGAGCGATGGTGACGGACATGTTGGCTCCCTCTGCCGGCGCGGGACAAAATTTCCCCCGATATGACGAAGAGTTAATGCCCTTGCCTTCATTCGGTTGGAATTGCGCCCTCTAAGACGATGATGTGCTCAATAATCAAGGAAGCAGAATATGCAAGCGGTGCTGATCGCGATGACCATTCTCGGCTGCGACGATTCCATCAGCCAGTGCAATTATGTCGCGACGGTCGATAAACGCTGGGAAACCGTTTCCGCCTGCGATGCCGAAGCCGAACGACGGCTGAAGACCTATGTGAACGTCAACTATCCCTCGGTGATCGCAGTGTGCGAGGCGCCCAAAGCCGTCGCCGCCGCCGAGCCGCCGAAGCCTGCGCCCGTGCCAGCCACCGCGCACGAGGTCGCTGTCGCAGCGCCCCAACCCGCAGGAAGGATTGCCGGTTTTGCTGAAGGCATCGCCGGGCAGGTCCGCGCCCACCTCCCCTCGGGCAGAAGCGTCAAGGACACGCTGACCAAGCCCGTGCACTTCGTCTCCGCCAGCTATTCCTGGGTGGTGACGCGGCTGGCGGATTAGAGCGCCGTGCGTCCTTTCGGACGCACAAAGGACGCTCTAACACTTTGAATCTACGCATCGTGCTTTCCGAAAGTCGATTCCGATTTTCGGGCCGATGCGCTAAGCCGCCGCAAGCGCCGCGTAGACGCGGGCCGATTGTCGCTGCTCGTTAACGTGCAGCTTTTCCACCATGTCGAGCAACTCGCCGATCGCGCCATGCGCGTCGTGATGGCGGAATTTTTCGAGAAGACGGCCGCGGACATTGCCGAGCACGCTGCCTGGTGCTTTTCTGGCGGCGTCGCGCCACAGCATCGTCGCCTCGACGAAGATCACGCTGATATCCCTCGGCAGGCCGGCGGACTCATAGAGCGCGCGCACGGCATGCATGCGCCCGGTTGCCAGGATCGAACGCACGCGGCGCTCGCTGCACGCGGTCAGATCGACGATCGCTCCGGCGAAGAAATCCACCTTGCCGGCACAAAGCGCATGCATCAGGAAGGACGGCGTCAGCCGGCCGTTGAGGCGCAGATGCTGGACGAGGTCGGGTATTTCGCGCGGCGCAATATCGCCGGCGATCGAAACGATGGCGGCCTCGGTCGCCTCGCGGCTGATGCGCTGAAGCCGCTGCAGGCCGATCGCCGCCTGCGCCAGCGGCAATCCCACAAGCGCATTGCTGACATGCTGGGTCAGCAGCTGGCGGGCATCGGCAGGAAGATCGCTGCGGTCGAGAAGCAGGTTGCGAATATCGCAGCAGTCGCCGAACCGTTCGGCGATGCGTTTCAACGATAGGCTGGAGATCACCGCGCCGTCATTCTCGAGCAGGCAGAGCAGTTCCTCCTCGTCGCCGACCTCCGCAAGGGCGGCGGAGACCGGGCGCGTCACATGCGCTCTCGCGGCAATCAGCATGCGGGTGGCGCCGTTGCCGCGCGCGGCAAGGTCGACGAGATCGGTGTCGCTCAAAAGCGGCGAGCAGGTCACCGCGTGGCAGGCGACCTCGGGCTGGTCCTCGGCAAGCGAAAGAATCAAGTTGCGCGGCGCATCGGGCGACCAGGCGATCGCCTCGGCAAGCGCAAGCCGCACGCGCGGCGACGGATCGTCGAGAAGAAAGGTCATCGCCATTTCGGCCGCCGCCCGCTCGTCCGCGGACATTTCGGACTGTAGATAGGCGCGCCCGAGGGCGTTTGCGGCCCGGGCCCGGTCACCGGTCTTGGCCGTTTCGATCCAACGAAGGAAAGCTTCTACGATCACGCGACGCCCCAGCATTTGAACGCGATTCCCTCGCGCTCCATTCACTGCTGCGACCGTAGCGGCAAAAGGTTTAAGATTGGTTCACCATGTTTCTTAAGCCTTTGGGCGCCTTGCCGGGTTCGGCTCAGCCTTGCTGCGTCTTCGGCCGGATCATCTCGAAAACATCGCTGCCTTCGCTGTAATCCATGTAGCCCATGCGGGCCAAAGGTCGGGCGATCGACATGTCGAGACGGCCGTCCCTGACGATCGCTTCGTCGATACGGATGCCGACCACTTCGCCGAAGACGAGGACGTTTTCGGATGGTTCGCCCGACAGCGTCATCGGCTCGATGATCTCGGTCACCCTGCATTCGAGCACCGCAAAAGCCTCGCCGACATAGGGCGCGTCGATCAGTTCGGCCGGCTTCGCCGTCAGGCCGGCGAAGTCGAATTCGCTGTCGCCATAGGGCAGCGCCGCCGAGGAGAGGTTCATCTTCTCGGCGAGATCGCGGCTGACGAAATTGCAGGTGAAGACGCCTGTCTCTGCCGCATTGCGCTGGCTGTGCTTGCGCCCGGCCGAAGAAAACATCACCAGCTTCGGCCGGTCGGCAACGGCATTGAAGAAGGAATAGGGCGCCAGATTGATCGATCCGTCCCTGCCCTTGCTGCCGATCCAGCCGATCGGGCGCGGCGACACGATCGCCTTGAAAGGATCATGCGCGAGCCCATGCCGGTTGCTGTCGGTGGTGTAGAACATCAGTCTTCTCCGCCGACCCATGTCACGGTATCGGCAAGCTCCGGCCGCGGCCGCTCGATCGCCGGAAATGTCGTCGAGCCGATATGGATGAAGCCCGCTACTTTTTCATCGGGCCCGACGCCGAGCAGCGGATAAGCGCGCTCGTCATAGGCGAACCACTCCGTCAGCCAGTTGGCGACATAACCATTGGCATTGGCGGCGAGGATGACGTTGAAGCAAAGCGCGCCTGCCGACATCATTTGCTCCCATTCCGGGATCTTGATATGCGGCCCCGCCTTGCTGACGACGGCGACGACCACGGGCGCACGGGTGAAACGGTTGCGTTCGACCTGGATCATCTCTTCGGAAAGGTCGGGCTTTGTCTGAAGCGCCAGCGTCAGAAGCTCCTCGCCGAGACGCACGCGCTGCTCTCCGCGATAGACGATGAAGCGCCAGGGCGCGATCTTGCCGTGATCGGGAACACGCGAGGCGAGACGCAGGATCTCCTCGATCTCGGCCTTCTCGGGGCCTGGTTCGCACATCTGAAAAGCGGGGATGGAGCGGCGCACGGCGAGGTAGTCGATCAGCTTGATATCGGATTTCATACGGGAGAAGCTCTCATTTTTATGCTGCTGCAAAGGGTGGGTCTTGAATTTGCCATCGCGTTGGTCTTGAAGTGACCTTTGCTATTTCAGAAGTCAATCGGTTCACGAAACAGATGTTTGGCATTTTGCCTTTTGCACGCATCGGCCTTGCCATTGCCCTGATGGTATTGATGCCCCTCGGCGCCGGCGCTCAGGATGCCTTCAAGGAATTCAAACAGCTTGAATCGACACCGAAGATGCCGAAGCTCGATGCCTTTATCGCACCCGGCACGGTGCCCGCAGGTGTCAAGCTGCGCGACGTCCCGATGGAAGCCAAGCTGACGGCCGACGGCACGCCGGTCGAGGAGGGCCTTTCCTGGTACGTCTTCAGCCCGATCGCCGGAACCGATGGCAAGCTGCCGCTGATCGCCAGCGCCAAGGGCGGCCCCGCCGCCTTCCAGCTCGCCCCCGGCGATTATTTCGTCAACGTCTCCTTCGGCCGCGCCGGGGTCACCAAGAAACTGACCGTGCCCGCTGAAGGCGAGGTCGACAAGCAGGTGATGGTGCTCGATGCCGGCGGCCTGCTGCTCAATGCCGTCTCCGGCGCCGACGCCCGCATTCGCCCCGACCAGTTGAGCTTTTCGATCTATTCCTCGGAAGTGCGCGACGATGGCGAGCGCGGCCTCGTCGTGGCCGATGTCTCGCCGAATACCGTCGTCCGTCTCAATGCCGGCACCTATCACATCGTTTCTGAATATGGCAGCGTCAACGCCGTGATCCGCGCCGACATCCAGGTCGAGGCCGGCAAGCTGACCGAGGCGACGATCCAGCATCGTGCCGCGCAGATCACCTTCAAGCTGGTCTCCGACGCCGGCGGCGAGGCGATCGCCGATACGGCATGGTCGATCCTGACGGCGGCCGGCGACAGTGTCGGCGAAAGTGTCAGCGCCTTCCCGACCATGGTTCTCGCCGAAGGCGGATATTCCGCCGTCGCCCGCAACAAGGACAAGATCTACCAGCGCGATTTCACCGTCGTCGCCGGCAGGAACACCGATGTCGAGGTTCTGATGAAGGACCAGCAGCCGCAGCCGCCGGTCAGCGCGGCCCGCACGGTGCAGCAGGTGCCGGTCGGCACACCGCCGCCGCCAGGCGTCCAGCCGGCTCCGGTGGCGCCGCTGCCCTCCTACGAACAGCTCGTGCCGCAGGGCGGCGACGACACCAGCCTCGATTGATTTTTACCGCGAGCGGCTTCGGCTCGGCCGAGACGTTTGAAAGGCGCGCTTCGGCGCCATCGAGAAGACGGCCTCATAGAGACGGGCAAGCAGACCCTTGCGATCGGCACCACTGCTCAGCGCCTCCCAGGTCAGCACCTCGCCGATATGCGCCGTGATCGTGCTGCCGGACAGCCGGCGGAACTCGCCGATCAGCAGCGACAGCCGCAGCGTCATCGACACTTGGCTTGCCAGATGAAACAGCCGGCCGTTCTGGCCCTCGAAATAGATCGGCAGCACGCTGGCATGCGTCGCCTGGATGAGTTTTGCCGGAAACATCTTCCACGGCAGATCCTCGGCGCGGCCGAATCCCTTCTTGGCGGTTGCAACGCCGCCCGCCGGAAAGACGATGATGGTGGTGCCTTCCTTGAGCAGCCGCACCGCCTCGTGCCGGCTCTTCATATTCACAGCCATCGCCTCCCTGGTCTCCGCAAAGGAGATCGGCAGCGAATAGGGCGCCATCTCCGGCATCTTCAGGAGGTCGCTGTGGATCAGCACCTTGAAGGGACGGCCGAGCTGTTCGGCAAGCGCCAGCACGGCGATGCCGTCGCCGATACCGAAGGGGTGGTTGGCGACGATGACGATCGGCTCGGCGGGAACGGGTTGAAGTGGCCAGTTGCCCTTGACGTCGACCGAAACGTCGATGAGATCGAGCGTCCTCGCGAACACGCGATCGCTCTTGCCGATGATGTCGCTGCGCCAGATGTCGTAGAGCCTGAGATAGCGGTCGCGGCCCGAAAGCCCTTCGATCGAACGGATCAACCAACGCTTCAGGCGCGGATCGCGATCATTGGCATAGGATAATTCTTTGAAGCGCACTCCGGCCTCGGGATGACCCGCTCCCCGTTCGTGGCGACAATATTGCAGTTACATATCAGATTTCCGACAGTGCCGGGTTCGGCGCTGTCGGATACCGGCCATTTGTTCAGGCCGCCTTAGCTTTTTTTGCTTCGGCCTTGCGACGGATGTCGGGCGGTGTCGCTTCGAGGGCAAGGCTCTCGACGGCGACCTCGAGTCCCATCGAAACCTGGTCCTGGCTGCCGAGGCGGCGGATATTGACTGTGCGCTCCTCGGCTTCCTTCCTGCCGCAGACGATGATGACAGGAACCTTGGTGACCGAATGCTCGCGGATCTTGTAGTTGATCTTCTCGTTGCGGAAGTCGGTCTCGACGTTGAGGCCGACCTCGCGCAGCGCCTCGGCCACCTCAAGCCCGTAGGCGTCGGCTTCCGAGGTGATCGTTGCGACCACCACCTGCAGCGGCGATACCCAGAGCGGCATATGGCCGGCGAAGTTCTCGATCAGGATGCCGAGGAAACGCTCCATCGAGCCGCAGATGGCGCGATGGATCATCACCGGCTGCGTCTTTTCCGAGTTGCTGTCGATGTAAAAGGCGCCGAACCGCTCCGGCAGGTTGAAGTCGACCTGCGTCGTCCCGCACTGCCATTCGCGGCCGATCGCATCCTTGAGCGTATATTCGAACTTCGGACCGTAGAAGGCGCCCTCGCCCGGCACGATGCCGGTCTTGATATTGTTGGACTGCTGCTGGATCGTCTCCAGCACTCCCATCATCACGCTTTCGGCGCGGTCCCAGAGCTCGTCCGAACCGACGCGCTTTTCCGGCCGGGTCGAGAGCTTGATCGTGACTTCATCGAAGCCGAAATCCTTGTAGACCGAAAGGACCAGGTCGTTGATCTTCAGGCATTCGGCGGCCATCTGCTCGTCGGTGCAGAAGATGTGCGCATCGTCCTGCGTGAAGCCGCGCACGCGCATCAGCCCATGCAGCGCGCCCGACGGCTCGTAACGGTGGACATTGCCGAATTCGGCGAGCCGGATCGGCAGCTCGCGGTAGGATTTCAGCCCGTGCTTGAAGATCTGGATATGGCCGGGGCAGTTCATCGGCTTCAGCGCGAAGACGCGGTCGTCATCGGTGTCGTCGCCGGCAACCGTTACCTTGAACATGTTGTCGCGATACCAGCCCCAGTGACCGGAGGTTTCCCACAGCGACTTGTCGAGCACCTGCGGCGCATTGACTTCCTGATAATCGCCGGCAAGCCGGCGGCGCATATAGGCGACCAGCGTCTGGAATACGCGCCAGCCCTTGCCGTGCCAGAAGACGACGCCGGGACCCTCTTCCTGGAAATGGAAGAGATCCATCTCGCGGCCGAGGCGGCGATGATCGCGCTTTTCGGCTTCGGCAAGCATATGCAGGTAGTTGTCGAGTTCCGACTGTTCGGCGAAGGCCGTGCCGTAGATGCGGCTCAGCATCGGATTGTTGCTGTCGCCGCGCCAATAGGCGCCGGCTACCTTCAAGAGCTTGAAGGCGGAACCGATCTGGCCGGTCGAGGCCATGTGCGGGCCGCGGCAGAGGTCGAACCAGTCGCCCTGGTAATAGATCTTGAGATCCTGCCCTTCCGGGATCGCATCGACGAGTTCGACCTTGTACTGCTCGCCCTTGTCGGCGAAGACCTGTTTCGCCTTCTCGCGCGACCAGACCTGCTTGGTGAAGGCGGCGTTGCGGGCGATGATCTCCTTCATCTTCTTTTCGATCTTCGGCAGATCGTCGAGTGTGAAAGGCTCGTTCTTGGCGAAGTCGTAATAGAAACCGTTTTCGATGACCGGGCCGATCGTCACCTGGGTGCCGGGCCACAGCTCCTGCACCGCTTCGGCCATGACATGCGCCGCGTCGTGGCGGATGAGTTCGAGCGCGCGGTCGTCATTGCGGGTGATGATCTCGATCCTGCCTGTTGTCACGGGATCGGAAAGGTCGCGCACGGTGCCGTCGATCGCAACGGCGACCGCCTTCTTGGCGAGCGACTTGGAAATGGATTCGGCGACATCCCGGCCGGTTGCGCCGGCATCATAGCCGCGCACGGAACCATCGGGAAATGTCAGGGAAATAGCTTGGGACATCGAAATTCTCCTTGTCCAGTCCCGCCAACGAATGCGGGTGGTTGACATGAAAGCGCCTCCGCGGAGCTGAATGCGCAGCCGCCTGATAGCCAGATTTCCTGTCTGAGTAAAGATGAAGCGGGGGCTATATAATCATTTCAGTCAGCCCGCGCACGGTGTTCCAGTTGCGCATCGTACCGACACCGAGCCGCTTGGTCGTCAGCGCCGAAAGCAGCTTGGATTGGCTCGGCTTGCCGGCGAAATCGATCCAGAGATCGCCGCCGACGACGGCGATGCGCTGTCCCTCCGTCATCAGCGGTTTCAGCGCCTCCACCTTCTCCGGGTCGACCGGCAGACGCATCACCCGGACGATGACCTGGTCGCCATTGCCGTCCTTGAAGGGATTGGTGCTGCAAAGCGCCATCCAGGTGCAGTCGCTGCGCACGATGATATCGACATGTTTGCCGAACTTTTCTTCAAAACCCTCTTCCAGCTGGGTCTCGATTTCGTGCGGCCGCATCTCGTCGGCCTCGAAGACAAGATTGCCTGTAGAAACCAGCGTGCGCGGCTCGCGATAACCGAGTTCTTCGGCAAGGGCGCGCAAATCCTGCATGATGACGCGGCGGTCGGGCGTCAGGACAATGCTGTGCAGAAGAGCGATGAAGGTGCTCATGGCTGCCAGAACTCCTCTGCGCCGTCGGGCAAGGTCTTCAGCACTTTGTCGAAAGCGGCGGCGTCGACATGTTTTCGAACGGCCATCGCCACGTCTCGGATGGCGGTGTCGGGCGCAAAATTATGGTCACCGCGCAGTGACTGCACCTCCCGCGTCATCGCCGAACGATCCTCGAAGGACCGTTTGACCTCGTCGGGATTCCAGTCGGAGACGAAGATCGCGCGCAGCACCGGCGGCAGTACATCGGCAAACCGGAGCGCATCTGCGACATCGAGGCGGCGGCGGAACGTCTGAAAGACCCCTTGGGTCATAGTGTAGACCACATTTCGGCTGTCGATCAGCGTATCGGCTCTCACATCATCGAGATAATGGTCGAAGTCTTCCGATGCACGCCTGTATTCGCCGGGCATCGTCATGAGGCTCACCCTTTCTTCCGCCCGAGGGCGAGATAGCGCCACGGCGTCCACCAGCGGAAGCTGTCGCCGAGCATCTCCGGCACCTGGTCGAGGCCGCTGGTGCCGCCCGGGCCGCAGCGGCCGACGCGAAACAGCGTCATCCAGCCACCGGCCCAAAGGCCGTGGCGAGCGATCGACTCGTAGCCATATTCGGAGCAGGTCGGGATATGGCGGCAGGAATTGCCGACAAAGCCGGAAAGCGTCAGCTGGTAGAGGCGGATCAGCCCCATGCCGAGCAGGCGGTCAGGCGTCTTGCGGAACGAACCGGTATAGTTGCGGGAGGTGCGTGCGGCCTTTTCGCGCGGCTTTGCTGATCCCGCGGCACCGCCGTCGTCCTCATCATCGGCCTGCCGAACGCAGAACTCGCACATGTCAGTTACGCCTCGACAACTTCCGCCCGTTTCGCCTCGATCTGCCCGATCGCATCGACGACGGCATCGAAGGTCAGCATCGTCGAAGCATGACGGGCCTTGTAGTCCCGCACCGGCAGCAGATAGCGCATATCTTCGAATCGTCCGTGAGGCCCCGCCCCGTCCGCCTTCAACATGGCGAGCATGTCCTGGCGGGCCTGCCGCAATTCGTCCGATGTGGCGCCCACGACATGGCGGGCCATAATCGAGGACGAGGCCTGGCCGAGCGCGCAAGCCTTCACGTCATGAGCAAAACCGGTCACGGTGTCGCCATCCATTTTCAGCCAGATCCGCACCTTCGAGCCGCAGAGCTTGGAATGGGCCTGGGCGCTCGCATCGGCATCATCAAGCGTGCCGGTCAGCGGAATATTGCCGGCGAATTCGAGGATTTTGCTGTTGTAGATATCGTCCATGCTGGATTTCCGCTCCAAAATCGCTGCGGATCGGCCTCTCTGGGGGCGTTATTGTCGTCAAAACAAAAAACACACCGTGTCGTGTGAGGATACTTACATATAATGGCCGTCTTCCTATATGTATGTCGTTCGAAGGCCATGAAAATGCAATGGCCTGGTGTAAGTTTGATTGGGAAACCGTGCCGGACGGGCGTTGAAATTGCCCTGAAAGCCCCGGAGCCTGCCAAAGGTGCATGAATTCCCGCATGGGATTGACCAGTGGCGATTCCGACAGATGGGTCCGCGGTGCGGACCAGGAGACCATTGTTCATGGACGCCATCGTAAAGAATTTTCCGCAGACGAACCGCGACTCGGATCGCCCCTCCCAGCAGGAGGCGGAGGAAGCCGTTCGCGTTCTGCTGCGCTGGGCCGGTGACGACCCGACACGTGAAGGCCTGCTCGAAACGCCGGCCCGCGTCGTCAAATCGTACCGCGAGCTTTTTTCCGGTTACGACATGGCGGCAGAAGACGTGCTCGGCCGCACCTTCGAGGAGGTCGCCGGTTACGACGACATGGTCCTCGTCAAGGATATTCCGTTCTACTCGCATTGCGAACACCACATGGTGCCGATCATCGGCAAGGCCCATGTTGCCTACATGCCTGACGGGCGTGTGCTCGGCCTGTCGAAGATTGCCCGTGTTGTCGAGATCTATGGCCGCCGCCTGCAGACGCAGGAAACGATGACCGCGCAGATCGCCCGGGCCATCGACGATACGCTGAATCCGCGCGGTGTCGCCGTGTTGATCGAGGCCGAACATATGTGCATGGCGATGCGCGGCGTTCAGAAGCAGGGCTCGACCACGTTGACGACGACGTTTACGGGAACGTTCAAGACTGAGCCGGCCGATCAGGCCCGCTTCATGACCATGGTGCGGAGCCGCTGATACCGGCTCCCTCAGGAGGGCCGCGATGAGTCAACTGATCTTCAATCAACCATCCGAGGACAAGTCGGCGTTGGAAGACGCCGGCGATTTCACGCCGCATTTCGACGACCGCGGCCTGATCACCGCGATCGTCACCGACGCCGGCGACGGCGAGCTGCTGATGGTGGCGCATATGAATGCCCAGGCGCTGGCGCTGACCATTCAGACCGGCACGGCGCACTATTTCAGCCGTTCGCGCGGCAAGCTCTGGAAGAAGGGCGAGACCTCGGGCAATCTCCAGACTGTGAAGGAAATTCGCACCGATTGCGATCAGGACGCCATCTGGCTGAAGGTCGAGGTCGCCGGCCACGACGCCACCTGTCACACCGGCCGCCGCTCCTGCTTCTACCGGACGATCACGCTTCGAGACGGAAAGCCGATGCTTGATATCGTTGACGACGAGCTTCATTTCGATCCGCAGGATGTCTACGGAAAATAGCCTGAAATTCTCCGGCATTTGCTCCTTATTGCGCCAGAAACCGCATCTATATACCATTTGGAAACTGATCGGGCACACTATCGAAAATCAAGTGTTCTGCTGGGAGGGGAGAGCGCCATGCTGAGCTGGAGTCTGCATCGTCAAAGCTCTGAAGGCGA
This sequence comes from Rhizobium sp. PEPV16, assembly GCF_008919455.1. Taxonomy (NCBI): domain Bacteria; kingdom Pseudomonadati; phylum Pseudomonadota; class Alphaproteobacteria; order Hyphomicrobiales; family Rhizobiaceae; genus Rhizobium; species Rhizobium sp. PEPV16. The sequence continues at coordinate 1,924 of NZ_VSZV01000230.1, read as the reverse complement.
GGGTTCCGGTTCCGGCATGTCGACCACACTCGAGATGCTCCCGCCTCCTGCGCCTCAAAAGAAAATCAAGATTGCGCTCGCACTCGGCGGCGGCGCTGCTCGCGGCTGGGCCCATATCGGCGTGCTGCGCGCACTCGACGAGGCAAAGGTCGAGATCGGCATGATTGCCGGCACCTCGATCGGCGCGCTGGTCGGCGGCTGCTATCTCGCCGGCAAGCTCGATGAACTCGAAAGTTTCGCGCGCTCGCTGACGATGCGCCGCATCGCAAGTCTCCTCGATCTCACTATCGGCGGCAGCGGCCTGTTCGGCGGCATGCGGCTGACCAAGCGCATGCAGGAACATCTCGAAGGCCTGAACGTCGAGGATCTCGACCGGCCGTTCGTCGCGGTCGCGGCCGAGGTCAATACTGGCCATGAGGTCTGGATCGCCAATGGTTCGCTGATCACGGCGCTGCGTGCCTCCTATGCCCTGCCCGGCATTTTCGAGCCGGTGCGCAGCAATCACCGCACGCTGGTCGATGGGGCGCTGGTCAATCCCGTCCCCGTCTCCGTCTGCCGCGCCTATGAGCAGCCGCTCGTCGTCGCCGTCAATCTCAATTACGATCTCTACGGCCGCTCGGCCGTCGTCCGGCACAATGCCAGCCTGTCGGCCCAGGAAGTGCAGAAACAGGAAGAGGCGCCCTATGCGCGCCTCGGCATGACCGGCGTCATGGTGCAGGCCTTCAACATCATCCAGGACAGGATCGCCCGCGCCCGCCTTGCCGGCGACCCGCCGGATATTTCGCTGCAGCCGCGTCTCAGCTATATCGGCCTTTCCGAATTCCATCGGGCTGGCGAGGCGATCGAACGCGGCTACGAGGAAGCCAGAGCCCGGCTCCCCGAGATCCAGCGCATGCAGGAAGTCTACGCAAGCAACCCCTGATGCACGTCGTCCGAAAGCGTGAGGGTTTGGACGACGACGTTAGTCAAGCGAGGCAGGCGAAAACCTCAGCCGGCGATATAGGCCTTGATTTCTTCGGCCTCACGCTCGACCTCGGCGATGCGCGATTTCACCACGTCGCCGATCGAGATGATGCCGGCAAGCTTCCCGTTGCTTTCCACCGGCACGTGACGGAAACGTCGGCTGGTCATTAGCTCCATCAGCTCGTTGACGGTCGTCTCCTCATGGCAGCGATAGACCTTCGCCGTCATGACCTGGGCCAGCGGCTGGTCGAGGCCTTCCTTGCCGTGTTTGGCGATCGCATGCACGAGATCGCGCTCGGTGAACATGCCCGAAATGCGGTTCTCCATGCCGACGACGACGATGGCGCCGATCTTCTTCTTGCTGAGGATGACGGCCGCCTCGGCGACGGTTGCGTTCGGCCCGACGGTGACGACGTCCCTGCCCTTCAGGTCGAGGATTGCTTTGACTGAACTGGTCATTCGAACCTCCTATGTCCGTGAAACACTTGTCACAGGCATCCGCGGCGGTTTCTCCCCCCGGCACGGATATAGGTCGATCGTGCACTGCCCGGCTCAGGATTGCAACACATCCTTCTCGGTTCCGTCAGGTTCCATCACCGGCGGGCGCGGCGCCCGGTCGAACAGCGAAAACAGCAGGAAGCCGAAGACGAAGCCGCCGATATGCGCGTCCCAGGCAATCGCCTGGTCGCCGTCGCCGACGAGCGGGATGCCGACGGCGATCAACGCATTGCCGACCAGCCAGAGCAGCATGAAGATGATGACGGTACGGCTCTTCAGCGCCGCGAAGATGGAAAGCCGAGGGTTGAGATGCGCAGGCAGCATCGGCCGCCGTTCGGCTGGAAAGGCGAATCGGCAGGCGGCGCCCATCAGCCCGGAGATGACACCCGATGCGCCGATCAGCAGCGTCACGTCCCCCCAGTTCAGGACCGCGTGCAGTATGGCGGACGCGACGGCGGAAAAA
>NZ_VSZV01000166.1:7456-8693 GCF_008919455.1 Rhizobium sp. PEPV16 | reverse complement strand
CCAATGGCGCTGGTCAGCGCCATCCGGGCGGCCCTCGGCCTCCCAGATTTCGTAGGCACGGCGACGGATCTGCTCGTGCTTGTCTATAGCCATGATCGCCTCCAAGCGCATTGGAACGAGCCCGCCCGAAGAGCGGCTCGGCCGCCCTTTCAGGGCGTGTTGATGGTTGGAAGAAAATCCTCCACCTGCTTGCGTTGATCCTTTGGAAGCGTCTCCACCCGTTCCTTCCAGAACCGTTCGGCCTCCGGCGGATCCTTGTCCCAGTGGCGAACATCGGTGATATTGTCATCGATCATCGACCGGCGTTGGCCGCCGAGACTGAGATATTCCTTTGCAAGCTTCAGGCTTGGGGTTTCGCTGCCGCGATCGCGATCTAATGCCGAACTCACGTTGCGCCGGGCAGTCTCCAATGCCCTTTTGCGGTCGGTCTCGGCCCGTTCGCTATCGGCGGACCGCGCATCGTCGGTGCCGCTCTCTGGCGGCACGTTGGATCTGGAAGTCATCATGGATCACCTTTCGATGTTGTGATCCAATAACCTTCGCAAGCAGTGAGAGTTCCGTGTGGGTGCCGATTGATTTGAGCGGACGACCGAGGCGGGCCCGAAGCGGCGATCAATGGACGGCCATGCTCACCATCCGATAGGGGTGCACGGCTTCGAATTGCGAGATCATCGCCGTTGCCTGCTGCAATACGAGCTCGGCATTTTCCGGATCGTCACGGGCGAGCTCATCGGCGTTGACGCGGATCGCTTCAGCCATGTTGTTGGAGAGTGCCGCAAAATGCGTATTGCCTTCGACAAAGGCCTCACGCGCCGTGTCCTCCAGCGTACGAGCGATATCGACGAGGATTTCCTCGCGTTCCTCGATACTGAGGTCTTTGATTAGTTTGGTGTTCTCTTCCATGTCACTCACTCCTAAAGACGTGGGACGGTGACCGAGCTCATCAAGCCTCGGCCACCAAAGAACTAGGAATGCCGAAATACGGATTCAAGCCTCAATGCCGTTCGCCCTTTTATTCGAACGCAGGAGCCGATTGTCTGTTCCCTGTTGGGTGTTAGCAGTCTCCGGCGGAGAGTGCTAATTTTTCTTTCGCCGCCTCTTGAAATTGCTGAACCCTCGAACCAGATCATTCGCGCAAGGCGCGCGCGCGAACCTGCACCCGCCCGGATTGGTTATCCGGTCCGGCCACGGGAACACGTCATCATTGTTCATCGATGGAGGAAGACATGTCGTTTCG
>NZ_VSZV01000166.1:6082-7446 GCF_008919455.1 Rhizobium sp. PEPV16 | reverse complement strand
TCATGACCGTATTCTCGTCCGCCGGGTCGATTCAGAGGAAAAGACCAAGGGCGGCATCATCATTCCCGACACCGCCAAGGAGAAGCCGCAGGAAGGCGAGGTTATCGCCGTCGGCCCCGGTGCACGCAACGACGCCGGACAGATTCAGGCTCTCGACGTCAAGCCCGGCGATCGCATCCTGTTCGGCAAATGGTCCGGCACCGAGATCAAGATCAATGGCGAAGATCGGCTGATCATGAAGGAAAGCGACGTGATGGGGATTATCGAAACCCGGGGCGAAAAGAAGCAGGCCGCCTGAGATTCCTGCGGGCATCCGTCGATGCAGGAGCGCATCGGCTTTTCATGGAAACGCAGAACCGCTCCAACCTTTTATTTCTGACGCAATTCCAAACGGAAAACCACGTCGCACTTTTCCAGGAATTGCTCTGGCTGCCTATGAAGGAGTGAGGACAATGGCTGCTAAAGAAATCAAATTCAGCACCGAAGCCCGTGAGAAGATGCTGCGTGGCGTCGACATCCTGGCCAACGCCGTGAAGGCGACCCTCGGCCCGAAAGGCCGCAACGTCGTGATCGAAAGGTCTTTCGGCGCACCGCGCATGACCAAGGACGGCGTTTCGGTCGCCAAGGAAATCGAACTCGAAGACAAGTTCGAAAACATGGGCGCCCAGATGGTCCGCGAAGTCGCCTCGAAGACCAGCGACGTCGCCGGCGACGGCACCACGACGGCAACGGTGCTGGCCCAGGCAATCGTCAAGGAGGGCGCCAAGGCCGTTACGTCGGGCATGAACCCGATGGACCTGAAACGCGGCATCGATCTTGCGGTCGTCGCCATCGTCGCGGAACTGAAGGCCAACGCCCGCAAGATCTCCAACAATTCCGAAATCGCCCAGGTCGGCACGATCTCCGCCAATGGCGATGCCGAAATCGGCCGCTTTTTGGCGGAAGCGATGGAAAGGGTCGGCAATGATGGCGTCATCACGGTTGAAGAAGCCAAGACCGCCGAAACCGAACTCGAAGTCGTCGAAGGCATGCAGTTCGACCGCGGCTATCTCAGCCCCTATTTCGTGACCAATGCCGACAAGATGCGGGTCGAGTTTGAAGACCCCTATATTCTCATCCACGAGAAGAAGCTCTCGAACCTGCAGTCGATGCTCCCGGTTCTCGAAGCCGTCGTCCAATCCAGCAAGCCGCTGCTGATCATCGCTGAAGACGTCGAAGGCGAGGCGCTTGCGACCCTCGTCGTCAACAAGCTGCGCGGCGGCCTGAAGATCGCCGCCGTCAAGGCGCCTGGCTTCGGCGACCGCCGCAAGGCCATGCTGGAAGACATCGCCATCCTGACCGCCGGCACTGTCATCTCCGAAGAT
>NZ_VSZV01000166.1:0-6072 GCF_008919455.1 Rhizobium sp. PEPV16 | reverse complement strand
AGCTCGAATCCGTCACGCTCGACATGCTCGGCCGTGCCAAGAAGGTGTCGATCGAGAAGGAAAACACCACGATCGTCGACGGTTCGGGCGCCAAGTCCGACATCGAAGGCCGTGTTTCCCAGATCAAGGCGCAGATCGAAGAAACCACCTCCGACTACGACCGCGAGAAGCTGCAGGAGCGCCTTGCCAAGCTCGCCGGCGGCGTTGCCGTCATCCGCGTCGGCGGCTCGACGGAAGTCGAAGTGAAGGAAAAGAAGGACCGCGTCGACGACGCGCTTCATGCAACCCGCGCGGCGGTCGAGGAAGGCATTCTGCCTGGCGGCGGCGTGGCGCTGCTGCGCGCCGTCAAGGCGCTCGACAATGTCAAGACCGCCAATGGCGACCAGCGCGTCGGTGTCGATATCGTCCGGCGCGCGGTCGAGGCGCCGGCTCGCCAGATCGCCGAAAACGCGGGAGCGGAAGGCTCGGTCATCGTCGGCAAGCTGCGCGAGAAAAGCGAATTCTCCTACGGCTGGAACGCTCAGACGGGCGAGTATGGCGACCTCTATGCCCAGGGCGTTATCGATCCAGCCAAGGTGGTTCGCACCGCGCTGCAGGATGCGGCTTCCATTGCCGGTCTTCTCGTCACGACGGAGGCCATGATCGCCGAGAAACCCAAGAAGGACGCGCCGCCGCCAATGCCCGCCGGCCCCGGCATGGACTTCTAAGGCTTTTACCGGCCCGCCACACCGGGCGGGCCTTATCGGAGGGAATGGAGATGGTTCAAACGATCAAAACCCGATCGCAGGTACCGCTGGACTCCCGCGATCTTGAAACCTGCCAGCGCGTCTTCGACAAGCTCAGCGCCGATTACGGGATAGAAAGGGACAGCGACGAAGCCGAACGAATGGCGAGCATCGTCATCGAGCTCTACCGACAGGGCGTACGCGACCCCAATCACCTGCAGTCGATGGTCGAGGCGGCCCGCGGCCTCTTCGAAACGAACGAGCGGTAGGGAATGCCGTGCCTGCGCGTAATAAGCACCGCGTGGGAGCACATATCATGATGGTGTCAGCGCGGGTGCCGTCCGGAGGATCTTCCCCGGAGAACGGTCATCTGTTCCTGCTGCACTTCATTTTCATCGTTCAAAACGGCTTGCCAAAGCCTGTTGCCGAGCCGAAGCGACACCCGTTTCGTCCCCTCATGTTCAGCTGTACCGATTTCCACGGAACTGACGACGGAACCATGGCGCATGTGGCGGCGAAGATCGGCGAGCGACAGCCCGAACCGCTCCGCCAGTTCCGATGATTCCAGGATGAAGTCGCCATTTGAATCGCGCTCGATCAGCACCGACTTTTTCTCCAGCTACGTCTCACGCCGACCGCTCACGCCACCGCCGGGATCGCATTCTCTTCCTTCGGCAGCAGTCGCGCTACTGCGCTCAGCAGATCCGTCTGCGATATCACGCCAAGGATCCGATAATCGTCATCGACAATGATGACGGCATGCGTGCGTCCGTCCGTTAGAACGGGCAATAGCGACAGGGCGGGGTCCGAAGGCCTCGCTACCGCCGGTCTCGAGATCGCATGCGCGATGGTCTCGATGCCCCTCGACAATTCCCGCAAGCCGACGGTGCCGATGAGGCGGCCCTCCGGGTCCTTCACCGGCAGCGTACGGATATTATGCTTCAAGAGAAGATGCCGTGCGGCATCCGGCTCCGGAGCTTCGCCAATGGCGATCACGTCACGCGACATGATATCGGCACAGCTGATCTTGCCGTTTGAGCGGATGGCCGCCTGCAGCTGGACCTGCTGCAGCAGCCGGCCAAGGTCTGCTCGATCGATATCGAAGGTTTCGTCGAGCGCTTCGAGGGCAGCATCGAAATCCTCCTCTCGAAAACCCACCCGCACGGCCGAGGGCAAGTCGATCGTCTGATGGGTGTTCTCCGCGGGTTTCGGAACGACGTGCGGATAATTCCGCTTGGAAAGCTTGTGAAACAGCAGGCCAAGGCCGACGAGAATGCAGGAGTTCAAAGCGACGGGCACGAAGGGAAAGAGGAATCCCCAGCCGGCAACGACAGGGCCGCCGAGAACGGCGGTCAGGGCAGCGGCTCCTCCCGGCGGATGAAGGCAGCGCGTGAAGGACATCGCGCCGATGGCAAGCGAAACGCCGACACCGGTCGCGATGATCGGATCACGAATGAAATAGGCGGCAATGATTCCCATCAGGGCGGAAATCGTATTGCCGCCGATGATCGACCAAGGCTGCGCCAGCGGGCTTGCCGGCACCGCGAAAAGAAGCACCGCGGACGCCCCCATCGGCGCGACGATCAGGGGAAGATGCGGCCCCTGGCCGAACAGATAGCCGCTGATGACGCCGGTGAAACCAATGGCCAGCAAAGCGCCGAGACATGCAATCAATCGCTCTCTTAAGGTCGCACCGGCCAGAATAGGTGAAAACAAACGGAAGCGGCGGAAGCGGCTCGGTCCCACCTTCGGGGAAACGGGATACTGCATGACAAGACCAATTTTAAGCGAGGATTATCTGGCGGCGAAGAAGAAAGGCGTGCGGGCTAGTTTGTCGCCAGCCTGACATCTCTGCCTTTTGTCGCGCTGAGGACTTCGTGGAATGCGTTGAACGCGCTGGGGCGATCATTCCTGCGGTAGACGAGCAGCGTCTCGACAGGGCCCAGCTGATGGGTCTGGACAGGCGTCGGCCAGTGCATGAGATCAAGGACGGATCGCGGCATGACACCCGCCGTGTTCCCGGTCGCAACGCTCGCCAGGATCGCGTGATAGGAACCGAGCTCGCTCGTCGGCAGGGCGCTCGATTTGCGCGCCCAGTTTTCGGCGATCCTGCGATAGGTGCAACCGGGCTCCAAAGCGGCGAGCGACCCGACACGCAGGTCTGCGGCGGATTTGATGGAGGGATGCCCGGACGGCAACACGATCAACAGGTCCTCGACGAAGACCGGCTCCATCTCGAGCGCCTTGAGTTCGGCATCGAAGCTCGAGTCTTCCTCGCGCATCGTCTTCGGCGGGCGGGCAATCAGCGCGCAATCCAGTGCATCGGAGAGAACGTCGCGGGTCAGATCGCGGGACGCCCCCATCGTCAGATGAAGCGACACATCAGGCCACATCTGATTGAATTGCGTCAGCGCCGCCGGCAGCCTGCTTGCCGCCGTGCTCTCCATCGTGCCGACCCGCAATGTCCCCGATGGGGCGAGAGGCCGCACGGCCTGGCGCGCTTCGAGCGCAAGCGCCATAAGCCGGTTGGCATAGCCGAGAAACGTCTCACCCTCCCGTGTCAACGTCATCTTCTTGCCGTCACGGCTGAAAAGGGAAACGTCGAGGTCCTCTTCCAACTGCTGGATGCGCGTCGTCACATTCGACGGCACCCGCCCGACGGCCTTGGCAGCCTTCGTCACGCTGCGGTCGCTGGCAACGGCGAGGAATATCTCGATCGATGAAAGGTCCAATGAAAAGATCTCGTTTCCGGAATTAAGACGATGGATAATTCTCTATATAAAAATCATTGCATCAGCTCAAGCCGGTTTCGGCATTGGGCGAAAAAACGCCATCCGCGGACCGGACAGGCAAGCGATTGCCGAAAAAAGGATCGCGACGCCGAGGAAATAGCCATGCAGGCGGCGACATTGCCTCTGTCGGATGAGGATCTTAGGGTTTGGGGCTGGCATGAGGTTTGCATCCGCAAGGCCATCTGCAGATCGATCGGCGACGACCCTATGTTGCATCTTGTCTTGACCCTTCTTCTTCTGAGCGTCGCTTCAGGCTTGAGCATGCGCCGTTTTCTCCTGCCGTATTTCGCAGGCGGCGATCTCGCCGAGAAATCCGCCCCAGTGACGATCGTCGCAAGCGCCGTCTTTCTGGCGGCAATCGCTTTCACCGTCTCCGATCAGGATCTCTGGGCAAAATCCGTCATCCTGCTGCTCGGCCTTTCGCTGGCGGCGATGTTCGACGATGCGAGACCCAGGCTGACGATCGCCCTCTCCGCCGTCAGTCTGGTGGCCTATCTCGGGCTACGTTCGATTAGCTGAGCCATCCAACCACCACGCAAACAGATCCGTGGTGATTGAACACCGCAGCTCATCGCCGGTGTCGAAGCCCAATCGAGGCGTTGCATCCACCGACGAAATCACTCGTCAACGGCGCCACTTCTTACAACCTGAAACATCCCCCGACCGCGGACAAGAAAGACTTCGCGGAATACGGGAAAATGATCTCCATTGAAGAATATTCTCTCGCTGTTATTCTCGACAATAGAACATTTGTCGAGGCACGCCGGGATCGCAACGGCTCCGTGCCGCACGGATGTTCGAGTTGCGCCGATAATGAGGAGGCGAGTGGCGATCATGGACGGCGACCCGGCAGGAAAAATCTGGTCGGAATGGTACGCGTGGCATCCTGTCTTGCCGATCGATGATACAGTGTTCTGGCTCGAGACCGTGTACCGCAAGGAAAGCCCGGAGGGTTTCTGGCAATACCGCTCGTTCCGGCCCGAATTGGAACGTCAGCAGGCTCTGACCCGCCTCCCCATCTGTCCCGGCGTTTAAAACCCGAAACGATCGTCAGCAGGCTTGTATCAACCTAGTGCCTGGCTGACGAGTGCATAGGTCTTCGGCTCGGGCGTCACTGCGCGTCCGGCAACCGGAAGCCAGGGGCCACCGAGCGACATGGTCGTCACGATATCGTAGACAGGAAGACCACAGCGGGAGAGGAAATCGGAAAAGGCTCCGCCCTGCTCGCGTGTGTCGAGGCGCAGGAACGCTCCTGCGTGCTCGGCAGCATGCGGGCGGACGACGGCGATCGCGTCTGCGTCACTGCGCGCCACAACGGGACCGATGACATGGCCACGCCCGAACCGCCGGCAAAGCGAGAATGCCTCGATCCGGCCGGCGCGGCTCAACACGATGCCCTTGGAATTTGCCAGAAGCCGGGCCAGGAGCAGTTTGCGATCCGTGCCGAAAGCCACGGAATCCAATTCAGCGATCGCTTCCAGATCACCAGCCCCCACGGCCCGTATCACGGCACCGGACGGCGGCTCCACATCCGGCGGCAATGTCGCTTCGCCATGGCATTGAAAGACCAGCGCCTCCCGAACAAAATTCAGGGACCGATAAAGACGGCGCGCTGCGCGCGTCGCATTCAACCCAAGGTTCCGCCCGGCGACCTGATTCAGCGCGTGGCCCATCAGCCATTGCCCGGCGCCATTGGTTTGAAGACGCGGCGAGGTGATGACCATACCGATCGTAGCAAATTGCGCGTCATAGGGAAACCACATGGCAGAGCCCAGGATACGGCCGATCTCATCGATCGCCACGATGCCCTGGCCAAACTCCCGCAGGAACTGCCAGTCCTCACCGCGATGCGGCCAGGCGACGGTCATCGAAAGCGCGTGCAACTGGTCGAGGGCAACGCTGTCGATCCCGGCGATATGCGTCTCGAAACTATCGACGAACCTGGATTCGGATATCAGTTCACTCACTCCCGCCCCCTGCTGCATTTTTTGGCCAAGTCTGCGCCCGGAAACTTCTCCGTCCAGACTAGAACAGATCGTTCGATACAATTCACTGGTGAAGCCTGCGCAAACACAACAATCGACCAAATCCCGATGCGCTTTCGGCAAGTAACGCCTGCGCCACCCTCTAGACTCATCGACAGATCCAGCGGCCGGAGTCGCTGTTCACTGTGAGAGCTCGGAAATGTCACCTCCCTCAGCCCTGTTGCAAACACCTCTAACATCTCGCTGGGCCGAATTGTCGTTTCCGTCGGCGGCATGGCCGCCGTCTCGGCAGGCAGGGCCTGCTTGTGAGGTCGCTGATGCCGGCCATTGAAATTCTCGAAAGGCTCGTTGGCTTCCCCTCCGTCGTTGGCACCCCGAACGGCGAGATCGTCGCATGGATCCGGCACTATCTGCAAAGCCACGGCGCCGTCGTCACGGAGCTTCCCGGCCCGGAGGGCGATCGCTCGAACCTCTTCGCCACAATCGGCCCAAAGGGGGAGCCGGGCTATATCCTCTCAGGCCATATGGACGTGGTCCCCGCCGCCGAAAGCGGTTGGACTAGCGACCCTT
>NZ_VSZV01000159.1:0-7945 GCF_008919455.1 Rhizobium sp. PEPV16 | reverse complement strand
TGACGCCGGTGCAGCATTTAACCGTCGCCACCGAGAATTACACCGATCCGCTGACGCGCTTCAACTTCCTGACCTTCCTCAAGAACTCGGTGTTCGTCACCGTTGTTGCGACGCTTCTGACGCTCATCGTCAACGCCATGGCGGCCTTTGCGCTGTCCAAATACAAATTTCGTGGCGACACGACCGTTTTCGTCATCATCATCTCGACCCTGATGATCCCGCTCGCCGTCGTCATGGTGCCGGCCTATCTCGTCATCGTCGGGGTCGGCCTTGCCGACAATCTCTGGGGCGTCATCCTGCCGACGATCGCCTCTCCAACCGCCGTGTTCCTGCTGCGGCAATATATGCTGACCATACCCGATGAACTGATAGAGGCGGCGCGCGTCGATGCGGCGAGCGAATTCTGCATCTTCTGGCGCATCATACTGCCGCTGACGGCGCCGGCTCTCGCGGTGCTGGCGATCTTTTCCGTGCTCTGGCGCTGGAACGATTTCCTCTGGCCGCTCATCGTTCTCAACAGCCGCGAGAATTTCACCCTGCAGGTCGGCCTGAATGCATTCCAGGGAGAGTTCTCGGTGCAGTGGCACTATATCCTGGCGATGACGTTCCTCAGCCTGCTGCCTGTCACCGTCGTCTTCCTGTTCCTGCAGAAGTACATCACCACGGGCATCGCCGGAACAGGCATGAAGTGAACGGCCCTGTTCCCAACTAATCGCCTGGACCTCTCCAATTCCATCTACGAGATGCCGGAATACAGTATCACGCCCGGGACATCTAACGCGGCGGCGCGATGCTGCCGCGCAGGACGAGGTGGCATCCGAGTTCCAGGCGATGAGCCGGCCGCTGCGGATCGTTGGCGATCAGCCTCTGTTCGATGAGCGCCAAAGCGGCAGCGCCGAGCCGGTCTGTGGGAACGCTGATCGTCGAGAGCGGCGGACGGCTGAACTCGCCGGGGACGATATCGTCGAACCCCAGCACGGATATCGCTTCGGGCACGCGGATGTCGCGATCGGCCAATGCCTTCAGGCAGCCGAGCGCCAGATTGTCGGCGGCGCAGAAGACGGCGGTCGCTCCTTTCACCGTGGGATCGCGGTCGAGCAGCGCGTTGATCGCAGCCTCGCCGTGCCTGGGCTCATATCCCTCGGCCTCGACGATCATATCGTCCGGCACGGGAAGCTGGGCGGCAAGATAGGCATCGGAAAAGCCGTCATACCGGCGTTGGATCGTCGTGCGCCCCTTCCAGGTCAGGTGCAGGATGCGGCGATGTCCGAGCGCCAGCAGGTGCTCGATGCCGAGCCTCGCGCCGAAGCGGTTTTCGGGGGTGACCGTATCGACCAGCATGGCCGGATCTTCGCCGTTGACGATGACGACAGGCATATCAGGGGAGGCGAGGCTGCGGATAAGTTCCGGCTGATCGTCATTCAGGACCACGATGCCGTCGGCACGTTCCGAGAGCGCGATCTGCCTGACCTGAGCGCCGTCGATGCGCCGGCCGGTGCTGACGAAAGGCACGATCCTGATGCCGCGACGTTCGCACTCCCTACGAAGACCGTTGAGGATCGTCCAACTCACCAGATTGAGATCGCTCTCCGGTGCTGCATCGTCGGGAATCGCAAGAAGCAGGACGCGCAAGGCCGCAATCGTCGCCTTCTTCCTCCGGCGCTCGAGGTAACCAAGGCGTTTGGCTGAATCCAGAACCCTTTCGCGCACCTCGATCGTCAACGGTGCGGTTCCGTTGAGCGCGTGCGAGGCCGTGCTCAGCGACACGTCCGCGTCGCGCGCGACATCCTTGAGATTGACTTTGCGTTCCACTTTTTCCGTCGCGAATTGAGGTCGTGCCTTCGAAGCCATAGCTAACTCAATGTTTTCACATAAAAACTTTAGAAAAGCTACGTGCCTGGCGCGGTATTTTTCGTCATTCGGCGATCAGTGAGGTTTGGCAAGCAGGCCATTGAGCAGCAGGTCGAAATAGGCCCGCAGGAAGGCCTCTTTGTTTGGAGTGGGCACGCGGCGGTCGTCGAATATCAGCCGCAGAACTGTCGTCGTCAGGATGGGCGCGACCACGATGTCGGAGAATTCCACCGGAACTTCGCGAAACTCCCCTGACGCCACACCCTCCAGAATGAGAGAGTCGACCTTGGTGATGATCGGCTCAATGAACTGGTCGTGGTGGCGGTCGATCAGGTCGGGGAACCGGTGTCCTTCGGCAATAACCAGCCGCGTCAGTTCGCGGGTCGTGCGATCCTCGGCGATTTGTTCGTAGAGCAGGCCGAGAATGGAAATCAGCCGGTCGGTGGCGCTGCCGCTGAGGTTCTCGGTGATCCCCAGCAGTTCCTGAAACGGCACGGAGAAATGGTTGATCATGGCTTCGAAAAGCTTCTCCTTCGTCTCGAAGTAGACATACACCGTACCCTTGGTGACGCCGACTCTGTCGGCAATGTCTTCGACTCTCGTACCTGTGAAACCGCATCTCACGAATTCTTCGAAGGCGGCATCGAGAATCTGGATGGGCCGCAGCGACTTCTGTTCGGCGCGTGTGAGCTTCTTCTGGGCTGTCATTTTCTGATCCTCCAACCTGCTGCGTGCGCTCTCTCCCTGCGACGCAAAGTTTCATTGACTAATCGGTCAGTCAATTATATAGCAGCTGCCGTTGAGAGCAAGAGGTCAACTATGAGAACCATTCTGGTCGCCACAGCGATCGTATGCGCCATGGGTCTGGGATCATGCAGCGATGAGAGCAGACCGGCTGGGCCAACCCCACGAGAGGTCGGCGTCGTCGTCGCCAAGACTGAGCCGCTGGCTCAGGGCGGCGCGGTCACAGGAGAAGTGCGGGCGCGTGTTCAGACCGATCTGTCCTTCCGCGTCAGCGGCAAGATCATCGAGCGGCTGGTGGAAGTCGGACAGTTCGTGAAGGCGGGGCAGCTCCTGGCGCGGATCGATCCGGAAGAGCAGAAGGCCGAGCTGGATGTGGCGGCAGCCAATCTTCAGTCGGCTGAGGCGCAGCAGACCCAGGCGCAGCTCGCATACGACCGCCAGCAGAGCCTGTTTCGGACGCAGGTGACGACGCGTGCAGCACTCGACCAGGCGCAGGAGGCGCTTCTGACCGCGCAGGCATCGACGAAGTCGGCCCAGGCGCTGTTGGAAACCGCTCAGGATACCTTGTCTTACACAGAGCTGAAGGCGGATGCCGACGGGGTGATCACCGCCCGCAATGCTGAGGTCGGGCAGGTGGCGCAGGCCGCTCAGGTCGTCTTCACGCTTGCCCATAACGGCGACCGCGATGCTGTCTTTGAGGTGGTCGAAAGTGCGTTCCTGCGCCCGATCGACGGCGATGGCACAGTGGCCCTTCTATCTGACCCGACGCAGAAGATCGCGGCGAAGGTTCGCGAGATTTCGCCGACGATCGATTCCTCCACCGGAACCATCAAGGTCAAGGTCGCGATATCGAGCGACACTCCGATGCCTCTCGGCGCTCCCGTCGTCGGAAGATTCAATTACGTCTCCCAGGACGTCATCCAGCTTCCCTGGTCCGCCATGACATCCAAGGACGGCAAGCCGGCCGTCTGGATCGTAGATCCCGCATCGTCTGCGGTTTCGGTTCGGGCGGTGGATATCTCCGGCTATGAGACCGGCAGCTTCATCGTCAAGTCGGGCGTATCGCAAGGAGAGGTCGTGGTGGCAGACGGAACCAAGTTCCTCAGGCCGGGTGAAATCGTGTCTTATGTCAAGGAAGCTTCCAAGTGAGTATTCGTCTCAACATAGTCGCTCTGATGATGGGTACGGCCCTGATCTCCTCCTGCGCGCCGCAGGAGGAAAGCAAGGAGGAAGCGCCCCGTCCCGTGCTGTCGATGACAGTCAAGCCGACGTCGGCCTCAAGTTTGAGCCTCACCGGCACGATCGAGCCGACGATCAAGACCGAACTCGGGTTCCGGATTCTCGGGCGGATGATCGCCCGCAACGTCAATGTCGGCGATCTTGTCAAGAAGGATGACGTCGTTGCCGCCATCGATCCTCTGGCGCTGGAGCTTGCCGTGCGCAACGCGCAGTCCGACGTCGAAAACAGCGACGCCCAACTCAGGAATGCGGTGACCACGGAGCAGCGCAAGCGCGCGCTGCTGGAATCGCGATCCGGCACCGAAGCCTCGCTCGAAGAGGCTGAACAGGCAAGGCGGACGGCGGCGGCCGCCGTCGCCAAGGCGCAGGCCAACCTCGACAAGGCCAAAGAGCAACTTGGTTACGCGCAGCTTCGGGCGGAGTTCGACGGGGTGGTGACGGCGACCTCGGCCGAGGTCGGGCAGGTGGTGTCGGCCGGTCAGACGGTCGTGACCATCGCCCGGCCGGACAAGCGCGACGCCGTGGTCGACGTGCCCCAGGCCGCCGCCCAGAAACTGAAGATCGGCGCGCCCTTCGAGGTGACGCTGCAGCTCGATCCGGCCATCCGCACGTCCGGGATCGTGCGTGAAATAGCACCGGAGGCGGAGACCTCTACCCGCACGAGCAGGACCAAGATCGCGCTCACCAATCCGCCCGAAGCCTTCAGGCTCGGCTCGGTCATCACAGCCTCGGCAACCATTGCCGCGGATCCTGAGATCGTGCTGCCTGCCTCGGCAATCCTTGTCGGCAGCGACGGCCCGAGCGTCTGGATCGTCGATGCGCCTGCCGGAAAGGTATCGATTCGCCGCGTGAAGATCGACGGCGACGTCGAAGACGGCGGCAGCGTCCGCGTCATCGAGGGGCTCGCCCCCGGAGAAAGGGTCGTCGTGGCAGGCGTGCATAAACTTGAAGATGGCCAGGCCATCAGGATCGACCAGGAGATCAGCCAGTGAAGTCCTTCAACCTTTCCGACTGGGCGCTCGAACACCGTTCGCTCGTCTGGTACTTCATGATCGTCTTCATTCTCGCAGGCGCCTTCTCCTACGTGAAGCTCGGCCGCGAGGAAGACCCGAACTTCACGATCAAGACGATGGTAATCACCGCCCAGTGGCCCGGCGCCTCCGCCGAAGAAGTGACGCGGCAGGTGACCGACAGGATCGAGAAGAAGCTCCAGGAACTGGAATCGCTGGACTATACCAAGAGCGAGACCGTTGCCGGCCAGACGACCGTCTTCGTCGAGCTGCTGCCGACGACCAAGGCAAAGGACGTCGCGCCGACCTGGCTGCGCATCCGCAACATGATCGCCGACATCAAGGGTGATTTCCCGACCGGCGTCGTCGGTCCTTTCTTCAACGATCGCTTTGGCGACGTGTTCGGAAACATCTACGCCTTCACCAGCGACGGCCTTACCCAGCGGCAGCTTCGCGATCTCGTGGAAAACGCCCGCTCCGAGGTCTTGACCGTGCCCAACGTCGGCAAGGTCGATGTGGTCGGCGCCCAGGACGAGGCGATCTATCTGGAATTCTCCACGCGCCAGATCGCAGCACTCGGGATCGACCAGCAGTCGGTCATCCAGACCCTGCAGGCGCAGAATGCCGTCACGCAATCCGGCTTCGTCGACGCCGGGCCGGAGCGCATTGCATTGCGGGTGAGTGGACAATTCACGTCCGAGGAAAGTCTGAGATCGATCAATCTTCGGATAAACGACCGCTTCTTTCCGCTGACCGACGTCGCCACGATTAAACGCGGCTACGTGGATCCGCCGTCGGCGTTGTTCCGGTTCAACGGCCAGCCTGCGATCGGGCTTGCAATCGGAATGAAGCAGGGCGCCAATCTTCTGGAGTTCGGCGAGGGGCTCGACGCGCAGATGAAGCGTGTCGTCGCCGACCTCCCGATCGGCGTGGATGTCCACCGCGTTTCCGATCAGCCGGCCGTTGTCGACGAAGCGGTGTCCGGATTTACCCGCGCGCTCTTCGAAGCGATCGTCATCGTGCTGATCATCAGCTTCATCAGCCTTGGTCTTCGCGCCGGCATGGTGGTGGCGATCTCCATTCCGCTCGTCCTGGCGATCACCTTTGTGGTGATGGAGTATTCCGGCATTTCGCTTCAGCGCATCTCGCTCGGAGCGTTGATCATCGCACTCGGGCTGCTTGTCGACGACGCCATGATCGCTGTCGAGATGATGGTGGCCCGCCTGGAGGCGGGCGACGATCTCAGGAAGGCCGCCACCCATGTTTACACGTCGACCGCCTTTCCGATGCTGACGGGAACGCTCGTCACCGTAGCGGGCTTCATTCCGGTTGGTCTCAACAACAGCGCTGCCGGTGAATTCACCTTCACGCTTTTCGTCGTCATCGCGGTTTCGCTGATCGTCTCCTGGGTGGTGGCGGTGCTGTTCACGCCGCTTCTCGGCGTCACGATCCTGCCGAAGACGATGAAATCGCATCACGAGAAGAAGGGCCGCTTCGCCTCGGTCTTCTCCTGGCTCCTGGGCCTGGCGATGCGCTGGCGCTGGGTCACCATCATTCTGACGGTCGGCGTTTTCGGGCTTTCGATTGGCGGCATGGGGCTGGTGCAGCAGCAGTTCTTTCCCAGCTCGGACAGGACTGAGCTCATTATCGACTGGAACCTCCCCCACAACAGTTCGATCGCCGAAACCAACAGGCAGATGGCGAGATTCGAAAAAGAGATGCTGGCCGACAACAAGGATATCGATCATTGGACGACCTATGTCGGCCAGGGCGCCCCGCGCTTCATCCTGTCCTTCGACGTGCAGACGCCCAACGTGTCGTTTGGACAGACGATCATCGTCACCAAGGGGCTCGACGTGCGCGACAAGGTGCGAACAGAGCTGCAGGACTATCTGACGAAAACCTTCCCCGGCACCGACGCCTTCGTGAAACTTCTCGACATCGGTCCGCCCGTCGGCAAGCCGGTCCAGTACCGGGTCAGCGGCCCTGATATTCAAAAGGTCCGCGATCTCTCCCAGAAATTTGCCGGCGTCATCGGATCGCATCCGCTTCTGGCGAACATGGTCCTGGACTGGAACGAGCCGTCTCGTGTGGTGAAGGTCGATGTGCTGCAGGACAAGGCGCGCCAGCTCGGCGTATCCTCCGAAGACATCGCCACCGCCCTCAACGGCATCGTCGAAGGCTCGACGGCCACCCAGGTTCGAGACGACATCTACCTGGTCAACGTCATCGGCCGCGCCAGGGCATCCGAGCGCGATTCCATCCAGACGCTGCAGAATCTTCAGCTCTCCACCTCCAACGGCAAGGTCGTGCCGCTCTCTGCCGTGGCGAATTTCCGCTACGAGCTCGAGCAGCCGACCATCTGGCGTCGCGACAGGCAACCCACCATAACGGTCAAGGCGGCCGTCGTCGGTCCGACGCAACCGGCCACGGTCGTCGAACAGCTCAAGCCGAAGGTCGAAGAATTCCAGAAAGGCCTTCCGGTGGGATACGAGGTGGAAGTGGGCGGGGCGGTCGAATCCAGCGCCGACTCACAGGGGCCGATCGTGGCTGTGGCTCCGCTGATGCTGTTTGCGATGGCGACGATCCTGATGATTCAGCTGCAAAGCTTCAGCCGCCTGTTCCTGGTGTTCGCCGTCGCGCCGACGGCCCTGATCGGCGTCGTCGCGGCCCTGCTCCTCAGCAACGCCCCCATGGGCTTCGTCGCGATCCTGGGCGTGCTCGCGCTCATCGGCATTCTGATCCGCAACTCTGTCATCCTGGTTGTCCAGATCGAGCATCTCCGCAGTGAAGGAATGGCGGCCTGGCAAGCGGTCATCGAGGCCACCGAACACCGCATGCGGCCGATCATGCTGACGGCCGCGGCCGCCACGCTGGCGCTGATCCCGATCTCGCGCGAGATCTTCTGGGGGCCGATGGCCTACGCCATGATGGGCGGCATCGTCGTCGGAACCGCACTCACCCTGCTGTTCCTGCCTGCGCTCTACGTCGCGTGGTTCAGGATTCCGAGGGACGAAGGCGTTCGGGCCGAAGCCGCGGCGGCAGAGGTATGACGCAGTCTTCGACGGCCATCGCCCACGGCCGCCGCGGCGGCCGCTGCA
>NZ_VSZV01000202.1:0-12525 GCF_008919455.1 Rhizobium sp. PEPV16 | reverse complement strand
GCCGACACCTCTTTCACGACAAGCTCTTGTCCAAACGGCGAGAGGTTTCCTGCAGTTCGTGTCACGACCTTGCGACAGGCGGCACGATTCATGCCGCAAGAACAGTCGGCTATGAGGGGAAAATGCATGCGTTCAACGCGCCGACCATATTCAACGTCGGAAACAACTATCGGCTTGGATGGCGCGGAAAGTTTACATCTCTTGTAAGCCAAAATGATGCAATCATTCACGACTCCAACCTGTTGGCGATGGACTGGCCCACCTTGCTGTCGAGATTAAACAGCGACCGCTCCTACGCCGACGCGTTTTCGCGGGTATATGGTGGCGCGGCGGAGCGCGAAAACGTCTTGGATGCGCTTGTGAGCTATCAGAAGTCTCTTGCAACGCCCGACGCACCCTTTGACCGTTTCCTGAAAGGAGATAAGAAGGCGATCACTCCGTTACAAAAGCACGGGCTGAAACTCTTCACCGAATACGGCTGTGTCTCGTGCCACCAAGGCTCGAATATTGGCGGCAACATGTTCCAGATTTTCGGAGTATTCGGCGAGCCAGGTGCCGAGACCTTTCCGACGCCTGAGGATCTCGACGCACGTCTGGACCAGGCTGATCGGAATGTCGATGTTTTCCGAGTGCCCAGTTTGCGCAACGTTGCGCTGACGGCCCCCTATTTCCACGACGGGCGCACCGCAACACTTCGGGATGCGATCGCTATCATGGGCAGAAGCCAGCTCGGGCGCCGACTGACGGAGAGCGACGTCGATGCGCTAGAGGCGTTCCTCAACAGTTTGACCGGGGTTTACAGTGGGAAAGAGCTCGCGCAGCCTAACACTGAAGAGTCTCGTTGAAACTCTGCCGATCGCTCTGCTGACGCTATCGGCAATTGTCCTTGCCGTGGTCGCAGCGGGGCGTGATCCGGGGCGGGACGTTCACGAGGCGGTGATGATGAACCTACGAGCCGTCGACGTCAATCACGCCTCGCTTCAGCGCGACGTCCTGCGAGCGAGAGCAGGGCTGTTGTCGTCGTACGATCCGCTCGTGTCCTCTGTCGTCAACATGAGGCAAACGACAACGGAGTTGAAAAGACTGTTCAGCAGGCCGCAGTTCGCCGACGATTTCAGGTTACATCAGCTCCTTGGGCAATTGAGGGACGTTATCAACCTCGACGAGAAGCTCGTTGAGGAGTTTAAGACCCGCAATGCACTCTTGCAGAATTCCATCGGAGTATTCGGCCAGACACTCTCCGATCTCCACGACTCCCGAAATGAGGCCGTCAAGATGGCTCTTACTAGAACAGGTGATCTTGGTAACCTGATGATGCGGTTTTCGACCCGGCCGGACGATCAGCTTCAGGAGGCTATTCTCAGGCGTCTGGAGCAACTGCCGGAGTTCGACACTGCAGCGCCTGTTCTACAAGGCTTGGGAACGGTAATCATTCACGCACGAATGATCTTGGCCATCTTACCAAAGGTTGACGATAAGATTGCAGCCATTCAGGCCTCTGTGACACCGCAGCGCGCAGAGGAGCTACAATCGGAATACCTGGACGTTGCTGCCGACGCAACGTCTCGTGCGGCTTTCAGCAGGATACTGCTGGGTATCACGGCGATCATTCTCTGTATCTATATCTGTGTGTTGGTGTATCGCTTGCGTGCCCAGACCAAACGCCTCAAGAGACGTCTCCACTACGAACAAGTCATTGCCGAGCTCAAGGCTGAAATGGTCGAGAGCGACTCTGGTAGCTTCGCAGCCGTCATGACCGATGCCTTGAGTACTATCTCTGGCTTATTTGCAGCCCAAAGATGTGCTTTTGCGATTTGCGATTTAGAACGGGGAGAAATCAAGGACAACTACGGCCTCAGCGACGAGGAAGAGCAGAGGGCTTTGCTGCTGGAGCTTGCCCAGGACCTTCTCCGCCAGAAGGGCACCCCTGCACATCGCAATCTGGAGGGTTTCGGGCGCCGCGTTTCCGCGAAATCCCGCTGCTTCATCCGCTCACGCGGAGCCGCGACCGCATGTCTCATTGTAGCGGCAGGTCTTTCCGAGCGCGATGTGGCCGCTCTTGTTTTGAGCTTTGATGATCTGCAGCCAAGGATGCCTGGGGACGAGGTTCGCTTGCTTCAAGCAACACTTCAAACGCTCATCGAGTTCGTTGACGCAAACCGCAGTCGCCAGGAGAAAGAAGGACTGGAGCACCGCCTCGAGCATGCGCAGCGGTTGGAGGCCATCGGCACGCTGGCTGGTGGCATCGCACACGAGTTCAACAATGTTCTGGGCGCGATTCAAGGATATGGCGAGATGGCGGTTCAGCTTCTTCGCAGGCCGTCAACGACGCGACACTATGTGCAGGAAATTCTAAAGAGCGGGGCGAGGGCGAAGCATATCGTAGACCAGATACTGACGTTCAGCCGAAAGCGCGAAAGGACGACAAAACCCTTTGACGTGGCGG
Organism: Rhizobium sp. PEPV16; assembly: GCF_008919455.1. Taxonomy (NCBI): domain Bacteria; kingdom Pseudomonadati; phylum Pseudomonadota; class Alphaproteobacteria; order Hyphomicrobiales; family Rhizobiaceae; genus Rhizobium; species Rhizobium sp. PEPV16. The sequence continues at coordinate 10,079 of NZ_VSZV01000202.1, read as the reverse complement.
ACGCGGTTGCCGACATCCTGCCGCTCCTCCGGGTCACACTAGGTAGCCATGTAATGATCGAGTCCCACCTCGATCAACGTCCTGCGGTCATCGAAGGCAATCCAGTGGATGTGCATCAGCTTGTAATGAACCTTTGCAAGAACGCAAGCCAAGCTTCGTCTAGAGGCCAGAGAGTGATCATCAGTGTCGAGATCATTGAAACCACGAGGAAGCAGTTCTTGTCGCATGGTGAGCTCGGGCCAGGGCGATACGTCTGTCTTGTTGTCAGCGACGAAGGGCCCGGAATTCCCGATCACGTCCTTCCGCATATATTTGAGCCATTTTTCACGACGAATGCAAAATCGGGTGGCTCGGGCCTCGGCCTTTCGGCCGTGCATGGCATCGGTTCCGCGCTAGGTGGGAGCATCGACGTGAAAAGCGAAATCGGAGCGGGTTCAGCTTTCCGGCTGTTTCTGCCGGCGAGCAATCTCGAGCCAGTACCTATAAAAGGGTTTTTTGACGAAAATGCCGTTCCCATCGGCAAGGGGGAACGGGTTGTCATTGTCGAGGAAGACAAGATGCTCCTGGAGTTGTACGAGGAGAAGGTCGCTGCGCTCGGGTATGAGCCGATAGGATGTGCGGGTATCGCGTGCCTGATTGATCAATTGCAGGCAGGCCTATGTGCCGACATTGTGCTTGTTGATAGACAGCATCTCATGCGTCATGCTGACCTCTCGCGCCTGCTGGACAAGGTGGGGATTGAGAAGCTGTTGCTGTTAAGCGACCGCGCACTGGATCCCGACTCCACGCGTCCCGTTCTGGCGGCCCGGATGTTGCGCACGCCCTTCAGCTTGGCGACATTGGCAACCGCAATTTTCGACGTTCTGAGGCATAGCGCGACCGTTCATGCTCAGGAAGGTCCAGGCGGTGCCGCTCAATAGCTGCCGGGCAGCTCTGGTTCCTGTCAATGTCGTTCGCGGACGTCACCGCAATGGCGCGTCAACCGTGTGATTTGAAATCACGATCCACACAAAGTTGCAAGCTATTGTATTGTGGCTTGTTGCGCATCTTGGCTATCTTCCGGCCTGCGACGCATCGCAACGACGCATCATTCCTGGATGTGTATTTGGAGGCCACAAGCATATCCGATCGTCTCCCGTTGCCCGATGCGAGCGGGCAACGGGAGTGCAACTGACCCTCGTCACGGGACTTCGGTCGACCGGCGCAAAGACCTGCTCGCAGGGATCGACACTTCTTGGTTTACCTTATTGTCAGGATGCTTCTCTGTCGCTAGGGCAGCGACCAGGCGGCCAACGCGCTTTAGAACCAGCACCAGAACAACGTGGCCAGTGCGACAACGGTCACTCGCGCGGTCATTCCAGTCCAATGGTTGGAGCAGCGTCGCTGTACGGCGACGCCCGCCAATGATCGTGTCGCCGCAATTGCTGCCGGTGCAAGAACCTTTTTGCGCTTTGTTGGACGTCCTGCTTCGTCGTTGAGAAAGCGCCTTCGGAGAACACGCTGTCGCCGTGACCCATTTGGGGCCGGATCGGTGCTGGCAAGCATACCGGATCCGGCCCCGACCACAGGAGGGGGAGCCTTACGGCCCTGAGGCACATACTTACTGTCGGAGCGTTGTTTCAGGCCTGTTACTGAGCCCGGTTTCTTCGTGACGCCCGAAACAATCGTGCCATTGGCTCGGATCGCAGTTCCCGTGGGAATTAGTCGTTCCGGATCGCAAAGAAACGTTGACAGCAGAAACAAGATATGCGCAATAATAATTATCGCGATAACTATCGCACTAATTATTGTCGCGATCCAATGGAGAGACTCATGTTTGAAAAAATGAAGAGTTCTATAATCGCGGTAGCGCGGTTGCCGCCACGTCACAGGCCAATTCCGCTTCGCAGCCGACGGGGCGAAAATCACGGGAGTGCCCGGCAATCCATGCCCTTTTCAACCCACAGGCAAAGGCGGTCGCCGACGCCATCCGTGACGCCGCTCAAGACGTAAGATGAAACCAGGTGAACAGGGACTGAGAACCGCGTGGTCGGTGCCCGACCGCCTTCACGTCGCCTCGGCGACGAATTTCAGATCCTTGGACTTCAAACGAAATCAAGAACACCCAGGCTGTAACAGCCAACGAACACGCCGGTGAAACTACAACGGACGAACGATTTCTTGTTGCCGAGAGCGACAAACATCAAACCATAAGGTGATGCATGACACATTCCGACGAAGATCAAATCAGGCAGAGCGTGCTGGAAAACCAAAAAACGCTGCGACAACAGCTGCGCACGAATTTCGATTTCATCGTATGCGGTGCGGGCTCGAGTGGCTCCGTCGTCGCCGGTCGATTGGCCGAGGACGAGAATGTACAGGTTCTTCTCCTTGAGGCCGGCGGAGACGACGCGGAGCCATCTATTTTGGACCCGGGGCAGTGGCCGCTGAATTTGGGCTCTTCGCGCGACTGGGCATTTATGGGCGAGCCTACTTCCCACCTCAACGGTCGCCGACTTCCCCTCAACATGGGCAAGGTCCTTGGCGGCGGATCCAGCGTCAACGTGATGGTCTGGGCGCGCGGGCACAAGAGTGATTGGGATTATTTTGCCCAGGAGTCCGGCGATGCCGCCTGGGGCTACGAATCCGTTCTCGGATACTACCGAAGGATCGAGGATTGGCACGGCAAAGCCGACCCCGCCCGCCGGGGAGCGGGCGGACCGGTTTTTGTGGCACAGCCAGAGGCGCCCCAGCCGCTCGCGCCTGCTACGCTGGAAGCTGCCCGTATGATGGGAATTCCGACCTTCGAAAGTGCCAATGGCGAGATGATGGAAGCAGGCGAGGGGGCCGCAATTGCTGAGCTGCGGATTAAAGGCAACAAGAGACAATCTGTTTTCCGATCCTACACCTACCCCCATATGCATCAGCCGAACTTGACGGTGTTGACTGGGGCGCATGTCACCCGCGTCATCCTTGCTGGATCAAAGGCGGTTGCCGTAGAGGCCATCGTGGATGACCAGCTGGTTCGCTTCCAAGCGGATCGAGAAATCGTTCTTTCCCTGGGTGCGGTTCACACGCCGAAAGTGCTGATGCAGTCGGGCATCGGCCCTGAGGCCGAACTGCGTCGACATGGCATCCCGGTCCTCCAAGACCTGCCTGGCGTCGGCGAAAACCATCAGGATCATATCGCCTTTGGCTGCACCTGGGAGTACACGAAGCCGCAACAGGTTGGCGGTGGTGGATGCGAGGTAGTGCTCTACGCCAGAAGTGATTCTCGCTTGTCGGCCCCTGATATCATCCAATGCCAGCTTGAATTTGCTGTTCCGCCGCCGCCGGAAGTCGGGCTCGAAGCTCCTGAGCACGGGTGGTCAATGTTCGCCGGCCTCGCTCAACCCAAAAGTCGTGGCAGGGTACAGCTGTCGGGACCGGGCCATCGCGATCCTGTCGTGATCACTCCCAATTCGCTGAGCGATCCTGGCGATCTCGACACGGCCTTTCGTACGGTCGAGCTCTGCCGAGAACTTGGTAATAGCCAACGTATTGGCGCATTGGTGAAGCGCGAGGTCATCCCAATGGCGCGCGATCGCGCTAGCATGGAAAGTTACATCCGCAATTCCGCTGTGACCTACTGGCATCAGTCGTGCACCGCAAAGATGGGTCAGGATTCCATGTCTGTCGTTGACTCTCGCCTGCGGGTCTATGGAGTTGACAACCTGCGCATAGCCGACTCATCAATCATGCCGAAGATCCCTGTCGGAAACACGATGGCACCCTGCGTCGTGATCGGCGAGCGTGCCGCCGATCTCCTGAAAGCTGCGGATGGGACGAATGCCTAACCGAACCGGCGACATACCGGAATCTCACTCATTTGAGAGTTTGGCGACTGATTGGTCCTAACCAAGTGGTAGGTCCGATCATGGCCGTCTTGGGACGAGACATGCTCGGGCCACTTCACCGCATGCGAGAAGCCTGCCGCTCTAGTCTCGGCGGCAGACGGATCTCGTGGGACAGCCAGACGGACGGGCAACGTCGAATTCCATACCAGAGACTCGAAGGTCGTTTTCGATGAAGGTAATCATCGCCGGCGCCGGCATCGCCGGCTTGGCCGCAGCTCAGGCACTTGAGATCAAAGGCCATCAATGTGAAGTCTACGAGCAGTGCCTTGGACCGAGGCTCGGTGGAGCAGGCATCTTTTTGTTGGGAAATGCAACCCGGGCTTTGGATCAGTTAGGGGTTCTGGAGCCGCTGAAGGTTAATGGTCGGCGTATCAAGGAACAGTGCATCTTCTCTTCCGACGGAAAGCTGATCCACGCTCTCTCGGCAGAAGATTTCTGGTCAAACTGCGGCCCCTGTCTCGCCATGCCGCGTTCTCGCCTGATCCAGGCGCTGCTTTCCTCGCTGAAACGCACCAGAGTGAACTACGGGAAGGCAATCCTCGCCGCTCACCGGACATCCGCTGGCATGAGTGCGCAATTGTCCGACGGCAGCTCAGTTGAATGTGACTTGGTTGTCGCGGCGGACGGTGTGAATTCATGGCTTCGTAGAGCCACCAGCGGCTGCAGGCCCCGAGCGTTGGGCATATCATGCTGGAGAACCGTGACCGACAATACACCAAACATATCAGCATGGACGGCTATGCTCGGACGCGGGCGAACCCTCCTGGCAATTCCAGTGACCGCCTCCCAAGTATATTTGTATGCAGACTGCCGCACGTCCGAGGTCAACCGCAACACTTTGCAGGACTTCAAGGAGATGTTCGGAGAATTTAGGGCTCCGCTGGGGCCGTTGATCGCGCAACTTGACACGTCCGCCGAGATACATTTCAGCGGGCTTGAAGAGGTCCCCGATTTTAGCACATTCGAGGACGGTCTAGTCTTCATAGGCGATGCCGCACATGCCTGTTCACCCAGCATGGCGCAAGGAGCTGGCATGGCCCTCGAAGACGCGCTGGTCCTGGCCGAAGTTGTTTCTGACGCCCCATCGACGGGCGTGATGAGGCGACGATACCTTCAACACCGCCAACAACGCGTGACCTGGGTGCGCCAGCAAGCACGCGCTCGCGACATGTTGCGCGGTCTGTCGCCCATCGTCAGAAATTTTACGCTGAAACATCTCGGCGATACACTCTACAAGCGCTCCTATGGGGCGTTGAGATCTCCGCTTTTGGACGGTGGAATCTGAAAAGCGCGGCTGATGATGCCTGGTGCTAAAGTGGTCGTGACGCGACTTATGTGCAACGGCAGGATTCGAGAGCGACCAAACGTTGATGGCATTTAGCATATTATCATATGTCGACGGCGGCTTATCTTCAGACCGCACTGGCTCGCCAGCGGCAGTCGGCGGACGGGTGGCGATCGTTCAGCAGCCGGGGCGGGAGCGCTACGCTCGGCCGGCTGGCCGTCGATGGACGGCAATGGTGACGCGATCACCATCGGCAGTGTCGACCTTGCGGTGGCCTATGCCCCGGGACATATCCCGCAGCGATCATTCTTAACAATGACAACGTGGCGTTCATGAACGATATCGTTTCCTTGCCGCAAGTCGGGCCAGCTCGAGCCGACGTCCCAGGAGGATGTGCACAAGAACTCTGGCGGACAATCTGCAATCTCGGTCGCCTATAGCACGTCCCAGCGAGACTACGCCAATGCTTCTCATCGTTCAGACCCTAGCAGAGTTATTCATTCTTCGAACCGCGATGTGTTTCGTCTCTAAGGAGGTGAACGGCAATCGAAATGCTGCCGAAACGTCTCCCTCCGACAATCGCTTGTCAAGAAACAGGAGGCACCTTTGCGAGGAAACGCACAAGGCCCGACCAATGAAAGGGCGGTGCCACGAAGTCGATCGGCGGGTGAGCATAATGAGAAAGGCGCCATCGAGCGCTGCGACGCGGATCCGGCAACCGGAGGCGACGGTGAACCTGCACATGGATTGACAAGGAAGTCAGAGGCGAGTTCACAGGCAATTGCCCCGCAACGCGATGAACATCACGAACAGCATCTTAAGGCTGAGCAGGGATATCACGACGACGAGGAGGTGTTGTGGCGAAAAGGCATCGTCGCGGCACTCCTGCTCTGCATCGTGGCGGTGCTTTACTTTGCACTATTTTCCGTCATGCAGGTTGCTCAGGTGCCTGTCTACAAGCATCCGTAGCCGGCGCCGCATACTCTCGGACCGCACGTTGCGTCGAGCGGACCTTCACCCCGATTCGGTCCGCCGTCAAGGCTGCTCCACCTCTACTTTTAACCATGACCGATGACCTACGACATCGTTCTCCGCAACGGGCTCGACGCGCCCAGATTTCACTCGCTTGCTACAAATGCAACGGGTTTTCGGCTCCACACAATAATCCGATGGCGCAGATGGTCGATAGCGAAACTCATCACGAGTGCGCTGTTGCGCGTGTGAATCATTATTGAACCAACATCGGGGATAACAGTGCGAATTATTCAGCCAACACCCATGCCGCAATTGAAGCGACTTGTTGCTGCGTTCCGCCGCCGGCTAAAGATTCAGAAGGCGATCGCTGAACTGAAGGAATTGGAGGACTTCATGCTTCTTGATATAGGGATATGGCGAAGCGACATTGAACGGTTCGTGAGCAAAGGCCGCTGCGACGATATCAATCGCTTGGAGTGACTTTGCGATGTCTGTTCCAGCATTGCTATGCCGACTGGGTCGGAGCCAGGACAGGGGCGGCCTCAGCCTTCACGTTGCAAGCTTTCTTTTGTGCCAGCAAGGCGACGGGCGACTATCATTGTCGAGGAAATAGCGACGCGGCGAAAGGCGAGTGACTTCCAGACTAGGCATTTGACAGTTGGGGGCCTCCCGTGCGCATTCAACGCTCGGGAGATTTCATTGGGTTCGCTGGGATCCCGATCTTTGCCGGGTCGAAGACCGGACTTTGGGGACGCTCTCCACAAGTCCCTCTCGGATTGCGTCGGCCAGCGCTCTGGAGCTCCATGGCTCTCGGAGTAAAGTGAAGCGCGAAGCAGCGGCGGCATTCAAAATCTCTGCGTTTCCGCCGTGTAGTATCAAGACGACAGGCGAGCCGCGGGCCATGTTCTCGATATCGCGCGCCGAGTGGCTTGGTGGAATTGACCGCACGTCAATCATGATCATGTCGGGGATCTGAGTGGATAACCATTCTTCCATCATGCCGATATCCGAGAACCCGACGGGCTCGTAGCCAAGCGCCGCAATCTTCTCTTCATGCATCGCCAGATCACGGCAATGAGGCTCCACGAGAGCAATAAGCTGGCCATCCCCTAGCATCACGTGCGGAGCAACGAAAAATTGACTGGTGGGCGTTGGCGGAAGTGACGAATGGGGAAAATAGACTTCAAATGACGTACCCATTCCAGGACTGCTCGTGACGTTGATCCGTCCGTCCATCGCAGTGACCAGACCGTGGACAGCCGCCAAGCCGAGCCCGGTGCCGCCAATGGCGGCCTTCGTGGTGAAAAATGGTTCAAAGATATGAGGCAGCGTTTCCGGAGAAATACCGCTTCCGTTATCCGCGATACAGACACGAACATAATTGCCAGGCTGGAGGAGCCCTAGAAAAAGAGATCTTACACTTTCGACAGGGACGACATCGACATTGATGTCCACTCTGATGTGGCCGCTTGAGGCCTCCCACGCATTTTTACAGAGATTCATCGCCACTTGCTGGAGTTCGATGGGATGACCAAGCATTATGCAGTCGTCGTTGGACGCTAGGGGCGCGTTTACCTCCAGGTTTGGTAGGGAGGCCGAGATGAGCGGGAGCGCGTCGCGAATTGCCTCTACCAGGTTGATTGGTCTCGTTTCCTGCTCGCGCCTGCGGCTCAAGGTCAGGATCTGGTTCACTATGAACTCCGCTCGTCTCGCAGTTAACATCATTTCCTGGAGGTAGTGTTCCACATTCTGGCCTTCGCCGGCGCGTTGCAGCGCCATCTCACCGTATCCAAGCAGCGCACCCAGGATATTGTTGAATTCATGCGCGATGCCGCCCGCCAAAGTACCGACAGCCTGGACGCGCTCTGCGTGATTGAGGCGCCTTTCGAGATCTTCACGGTTTTTTCGCTTGCAGTGATCGACCGCAGTTTGAATAAGGCCTGACAGGGATGCGCACAGCAGCAGGATCTCATCTTCACTGAACGCCTGTCGGGGCTTGCGATAGGCCATCTGCAAAATACCGATACGCCCCAGCGGTGTCGTAACTGCTGCTGCAACCTGCGTAGTCGCCCTGCCTCTGACGGCCCTGGATTGCATCCTCCCGAGGTCGACGAAATGGAATGCGGCTTGCTCTCCGTCCGGCTGCTTTGCTCCCACACGTTTCAAGAAATCAGCTTTGACTTCGGGCTCAGTTGGGGGTGGGGATCGCGCACTAAGAAATTCTTCGACCGTGACGCCGGTGCGCGGCTCGACGATTTCGAGCCTGACCTCATCCGCTCCGAAATATTGCGCGAATTCCGTCAGAACTCTCGTTGCCACGACACCGAACTCGCCTCTTGTGAGATTATCATCAAATGCCCGTTCAAACCTGTTCAGCAGCGACTGACTTTCCAGCAATCGATTGATGGTCCGGGCCTGGCCTCTGCCCCAGAACGTCAAGATTGACGCATAGGCGCAGAGGAGAACTGATAGAGTAGCGTATACGACAGGTGAAAAGGGTGAGACGCTCACAAGGACACCCTCGTATTTGCAATCCTTCATGGGCACATGGCCTGATGCCAGCAATGCGAAAAGTAATGCACCGAAAAAAGCAAAGAGAATTTTCAATGAATTATCGACTGACGGATTTGCGGTCATCGGACTAGGCCAAATTCTCGGCATCTCATATTCGCTCATACGGTGGGTTGGAAATTGAAATCATTTATGCAGAAACTTTGAGAAGCCACGTTTGACCGATTTCACGACCGTGCTCTTGCCCTGCGCCGCCTGCCAATGGACCCCACGGCAACTATCTCGACCCGATAAAGTAATCAGGTGCGCTTGGCCTGGCTAAGGTATTGAAGCTCCGCCGCTGCGATTCGCTTCGAGCCTTTCCATCCTCGCCTCACCGAATAATCTCTCAATCGAAAGATTGAACCGCAACGGCAATGCACCAGGATCGAGCTGAACGCGTCGAGCGTCACGCACGGAGGTCATTGCAGCGTTTTGACCCACCGCTACGGCCGTAAAGGCATGGCTTCACGATTGGAGGCGCTGATGAAAGGCGCCTGGCGGACGGTTCTCAACGAAACGCAAGACCGAACCCACCGTGGCACCGTGCGAGACACCTCCACGCTGAAACAAGTGGCAAGCTCGCTCGCGCCATTAAACATTGCGGTTTTGCTGTCAACCACGGCTACCATAGACGAACTGTGTCGCCTGCGCCTCGCGACTGGCTGGCCGAGGCTCTTTTCAAGTCCAGCGAGCCTCCAGTTCGTCGACCTGCCTGATGCCCGCGTGTCCATGAACGTTAAGTTGTTGGCCTGTGGGCAGGAGACGATGTCGGGATCCGACCAGCGCACGAAGCGCCTCTTCGAGCTCCAGTTGCGCCAAAGCCTGTCCCAAACACCGGTGCGGGCCATCGCCATAGACAGGATGCCACCGAGGGCGTTCCCGATACAGATCGAACCGCTCCGGATCGGGGAAAGCTTCGGGATCGCGCAGCGCTGACATGGTCGACAGTAGCAATACACTGCCGCTTGCTATGAAATGCTGATCCAACTCGATGTCGCGAACAACAAGCCTCGGAATCGAGGCTACGGCAGGCTCGACTCGCAATGCTTCGGCAACGGCGGGAACGATCAGATTCTCATCCTTGCGAAGCGCTTCCCACAGATCTGCTCTTTCGAGAAGCAGCCCGGTCTGGATCACGATAGCAGCGCGTGTCGTATCCGTACCGCCAATAACAATGGACACAAGCTGCATGATGGCCTCCATCGCAGACAGATTAGCGTCCTGATCGACGCTCGCGACATATTCGGATATGAAATCGTCTTTCGGCGATCTGCGCCGGTCAGCAATCAGATCTGAGCAATAGGCCTCGAGCTCGCGTGCGGCCACCTCAATACTCGGTACGTCCTCGTCCGTCCAAGAGGTCGTCAATATCTTTGATACGCGATAAGCGA
>NZ_VSZV01000096.1:0-4197 GCF_008919455.1 Rhizobium sp. PEPV16 | reverse complement strand
TTGGCCGGGGCTGACCGAGCGCACGCCGGAACGAAGATCTTCGCTGAAATAGGCCGCCTGGCAGAGACCGAGCCCGATCACCGCGAAGATGGCCTCGGCATTATGGACGGCCAGCCATTCGGCTACTCCGCTTGGCATCAGGGTGAAAATCCCGAAATACCACAGCATCAGCTGAACCAGGGTGGGGACGTTCCGGTGGTAAGAGACGTAAGCAGCGACTAACGGATCGCCGAAACGAAAGGGCGACAAACGCAAGGCCAGTAGCAGAAGTGCCAGCGCCATCGCCATAGACCAGGAGCCGGCATAGATGATGAATGTCATCTCGATGCCATGCAGCAACATGGCGGTATACTCCGGATTTCCGAGGATTGCCGAAAGGTCGAAACCGCTCACGGGTTTGGCTCCCCGGATTGATCCGGCTTCGCCGAAGGCTGGGGCTTTGCGGTCTGTAGCCCGCCCATGACCTGCAGTGTCGGGGTGATCTCCATATGCCCGATGTTGACGGCGACGGGGGCTGCTATGGCGAAGGCAATCGCGTCGGCGATATCGGCCGCCTGCGGCAGTTCGAAGCCGTCGATGAACCTTTCGCGGATGCTGGGGTCATCGCCGTGGACGTGATTGAAAATGTCAGTGGCGACCCGGCCGGGGCAGATTTCCGTGACCCGTACCCGCTTGCCGAAAGCGTCGATGCGCAGCTGGTTGGACAGCATGCTCACCCCTGCCTTGGTGGCGTGATAGGATGAGTTGCCGCCGAAATTGTAGGCGCCGGCAATCGACGAAATGTTGATGACATGTCCGCAGTCGCGCGCCACCATGCCGGGCACGACCAAACGGCAGATATGCAGAACTGCCCGGAGATTGACGTCGACGAGGAGATCGATATCGCCCTCGTCGGCTTCCAGGAACTTCTTCGGCCGGTCGACACCGGCATTGTTGACGAGAATGTCGAACTCCACCCGACGGGTGAGCTCGGCCATGGCCTGACGGTCGGTCACGTCGATGACGTGGGCGATGCAGCCCGTCCGCGCAGCCAGCTGCTGCAGTGCGTCGGCGCTGCGGGCAACCGCATGGACCTCGATGTTCTCCCGGCGGAACCGCTCCACCACGGCTGCGCCGATACCGGAGGATGCGCCGGTCACCAGTGCGGTCTTGTAGTCGGAGAATGGCATTGTCGTTCCCTTGTTGTTGATCGAGACAGTAGCGAAGCTTAAACCCCTTGCCTAAGACCGATTATCTCTGGAGCAATAAGCAACGGTTATGGAGCCGGCGCAGGCTGCTGAAGAAGAGAAAGGGCTGATGCCGGGCACCACCTTGCGGCGTCCAGGCCTGAGGAAAGCAGCGACGGCGTCGCGTTGCAAAAGCAATGCGTGTCTGCAAACATGTAAGCCGCGCAGATCAGAACGGTACCCCGATCCTCATGGACATCAGACGCCTCAAATCTTTCATCGTGATCGTCGACAGCGGCAGCATCACGCGAGCGGCGGACCTTTTGCATATCGCCCAGCCGGCGCTCAGCCAGCAGCTTGCGGCACTGGAGGAGCATTTCGGCCACAAGCTGCTGATCCGCAGCCAGCAGGGCGTCAGCATGACCGATGCAGGACACGCGGTGTATCGCCATGCGCAGATTATTCTTCGGCAGATGGAGCAGGCGCAAGCGGATGCATCCGCAGCCGGCAATTCGCTTGCCGGGCGTGTGTCCGTCGGTCTCGTGCCTTTCAGCAGTGCGGCCACGCTGTCGGTCGACCTCCTGGCGGAGACCCGCAAACGGCATCCCGGTATCCTGCTGCACCTGACCGAAAGCGTCGGCCAGACCTATAGCCAGATGATCATGAACGGCCGGCTGGAGATGGCGCTTCTCCACGGAACCGGACCGATCAAGGGTGTCCGGTTCGAGCCGATCCTCAGCGAAGAGTTTTTCCTTGTCGCGCATCGGGACTTTGCGATCGAAGCGGATGCGAAGCCCGTTCCGGTCAATGCTCTCGACGGGATGCCGCTGCTGTTGCCGCCGGCCTATAATTTCGTTCGCCGGGCGGTCGATACCGCCTTCACGCGCACCCGCACCAATTTGAAAGTCGTGGCGGAAGTTGAGATCGTCCGCACCCTTGCCCGCGCGGTGGGCAGCGGCCTCGGCGCGACGATCATGCCGAAAGCCATCGCCGACCGCATCGTATCGGAATCGAGTGAGCCGCTGATCTGCCGGCTCGTCTCGCCGCGGATCGAAGAAACCCTGTCGCTGTGCGTTTCCGACCAGAATCCCCTATCGGAACCGGCCCTTGCCGTCCGGGACATCCTTCTTGAGTTGACCGCGCGCTTGAAAAACTAAAAGCTCGCTGCCGATCAGCGCATATCCTTACAAAACTGGGATATGCGCGCGCAGCCTTCGCCGAGTTTCTCCATGCTGGTGGCGTAGGAAATACGGAAAAAGGGGCTCATTCCGTAAGCCGCTCCTTGCACGGTCGCGACATGATGCTCTTCGACGAGCGCCATGACGAAATCGACGTCGGTCTCGATCTTTCGCCCGCCCTTGCTGGTCTTGCCGATCAGCCCGGAAATGTTGGGATAGATGTCGAAGGCGCCTTCGGGCCGATGGCAGCGCAGCCCTTCCACCTCAGACAATCTGTCGAGAACGAAGTCGCGTCTTTCCTTGTAGATCGCCGCACGCTCCTTCAACAGATCCTGAGGCCCGTCCAGCGCCGAGGTCGCCGCAGCCTGCGTCAGCGTCGCGATGCCGCCGCCATTCTGTCCGTTGACGTTGCTGACGGCGGCGATCAAGTCTTTCGGCCCGGCGCAGAAGCCGAGCCGCCAGCCTGTCATCGCGTAAGCCTTGGAGACGCCGTTCATCGTCAGGACGCGCTCATAGAGCCTGGGCTCGACTTCGGCGATCGTGCAGAACTGGAAGTCGTCATAGACTAGGTGTTCGTAGATATCGTCGGTCATGATCCAGACATTGGGATGACGCAGCATGACCTCGGCAATGGCAGCCATCTCCGCCCGGGAGCAGGCGGCTCCGGTCGGGTTGTTCGGAAAATTAAGGAAGAGCCATTTGGTGCGCGGCGTGATCGCCGCCTCCAGATCCTCGGGACGCAGCTTGAATCCGTTCTGCTCGTGGCAGGGGACGGCGACCGGGACGCCGCCGGCGAATTTGACGATATCCGCATAGCTGACCCAGGAGGGTGTCGGAATGACAACCTCGTCGCCCGGATTGCAGGTCGCCAGCATGGCATTGAAGATCACCTGCTTGCCGCCGCCCGAGACGACGATCTGGCTGGCATCATAGTCGAGATTATTGTCTCGCTTGAACTTCCTGATGATGGCAGATTTGAGCGCCGGCGTTCCGTCCATTGGAGGATACTTCGTATCGCCGGCAAGTGCTGCCGCATGAGCCGCCTCGATCGCGTGCGCCGGAGTGGGGAAATCCGGCTCGCCGGACGAGAGGCTGACGACCTTGATCCCCTTGGCGGCCAGTTCTCTGGCGCGTTGGGTCATGGCGGCGGATGCGGATATGGAGACGTTTTTCAGGCGGTCAGCGATGACGGACATCGACATGGTCCTTCGATGAGGTTGAAATGGGAAACCGCCCTTGGGCGATCAGGATTGCGTCAGTCGGCGAGTTCGGCGGCAGGCGCGAGCGCAGCACCCGTGGCTTCGATCTCGCCGCGCACGATGCCGGCAAGCTCCAAGGCGCCGGGTGTGTCGCTATGGACGAGGATAGAGCGGGCCGGCATTGCGATCACGGCTCCGTCGATCGTCTCGACGGTTCCTTCGAGGAGGAATTGCCGGACACGCGCACGCACCGAGGCTTCATCCTTGATGACGGCGCCGGCGAGCCCGCGCGCGACGAGGTTGCCGCCGACGTCATAGGCCCGGTCGGCAAGGAAAAGCGCCAGGGTTTTCAAGCGCGCACGTTTGGCCGCCTGCTGGATCTCGCTGCCATGGGTGACGAAGACGACGAGGCCGGCATCCACGGTGGCGATCGCATCCATCATCAGGTCGGCCAGCACAGGATCGCGGTTGACCATATTGCCCATGGCTGCATGGAAGCTGATATGGGAGACAGTGACACCCTCGGCTTTGGCGATCGCCATCAGGGCGCCGAGCTGATAGAGCAACTGCTGGCGAAGCTCGTCTGCCTGAAACGCTATTTCGCGCCGGCCGAACCCCAGCCGGTCGGGCAAGCCCGGATGCGCGCCGATGCCG
>NZ_VSZV01000163.1:0-8601 GCF_008919455.1 Rhizobium sp. PEPV16 | reverse complement strand
CCGCTTTCGACGAGGTCCTTGTCATAATTCAAGGAATTGGTGTCGAGTTCGGTCTTCTCCTCTTGCGTCATGGCGTCGAGTATCCCGCTATCGAACCAGACCTGACAGAGATATTTCATCGCGGCAGCCTCCTTGCCCTGTTCCCATAAACATGGACGAACGACCTGCATGCATTTCGACAGCGCCGCGAAAAAAAAATTGTGCGGACGAGGTGTCGAAATAGCAAGGCAGCACTCGACAAGGCTTCATCGAAACCTGTCGAGGAGAATGGAAATGAGCATTCTTGAAATCGCTCTGGCAAGCCAGATCTGGGCACGTCGCCACGAGAAGCGTCAGCTGGTAGTACTCGACGATGCCGATGTGCTGAAGGTTCTCCTGCGCATCGCTTTCGTCGTGGTGGCCTTCACCCTGCTGATATCAGGGCTGAATCTTGCCGCCGGTAGGCCGCAGGTGCTGGCCGAGGGCTCGGCGTCTGTCGTGACGGGCAGATGAGGAAACGGCCTATTGGAAGGCCGTTTCGAAGAAGCTGCGCAGCTTGCGTGAATGCAGCGCTTCCTTCGGCATGGCGGCAAGCTTCTGGACGGCGCGGATGCCGATCTGCAGGTGCTGGTTGACCTGCGTGCGATAGAAGGCCGTTGCCATGCCCGGCAGCTTCAATTCGCCGTGCAGCGGCTTGTCGGAGACGCAGAGCAGCGTGCCATAGGGCACGCGGAAGCGGAAGCCGTTGGCGGCGATCGTTGCCGATTCCATGTCGAGCGCGATCGCTCGCGCCTGGGAGAGCCGCTTCACCGGTCCGCGCTGGTCGCGCAGTTCCCAGTTGCGGTTGTCGATCGTGCCGACCGTGCCGGTGCGCATGATGCGCTTCAGCTCGAAACCCTCATAGCCGGTGATTTCGGCAACGGCGGCTTCGAGCGCCACCTGCACTTCGGCCAGCGCCGGGATCGGCACCCAGACCGGCAGGTCGTCGTCGAGAACGTGGTCCTCACGCATATAAGCATGGGCGAGAACATAATCGCCGAGCCGCTGGCTGTTGCGAAGACCGGCGCAGTGGCCGAGCATCAGCCAGGCATGCGGGCGCAGCACGGCGACATGGTCGGTGATCGTCTTGGCGTTGGAGGGGCCGACGCCGATATTGATCATGGTGATCCCGGCATGGCCCTTCTTCTTCAGATGGTAGGCCGGCATTTGCGGCAGGCGGGTGAGGGCGGCATCCGTTTCCGGCGCGTTCGAGCCGGGAAGGGTGACGACATTGCCGGGCTCGACGAAGGCGGTATAACCGTCGCCGCCCTCCGCCATCAGCTTGCGCGCCCAGCCGCAGAATTCGTCGATATAGAACTGGTAGTTGGTGAACAGAACGAAATTCTGGAAATGCTCCGCATGTGTCGCCGTATAATGCGACAGCCGGGCGAGCGAATAGTCGATGCGTTGCGCGGTGAACGGCGCCAGCGGCGAGGGCTCTCCCGGCGGCGGGATATATTCGCCGTTGGCGATCTCGTCGTCGGTGGTGTTGAGGTCGGGCGTGTCGAAGATATCGCGCATCGGAACGTCGACGAAGGCGTTGGTCGAAGCTTCCACATGCGCACCCTCGCCGAAAGCGAAGTGCAAGGGGATCGGCGTCGCAGATTCCGAGACGATCACAGGCACATTGTGGCTCTTCATCAAGAGCGCCAGCTGCTCCTTCAAGTAATGCTTGAAGAGTTTCGGCCGGGTGACGGTCGTCGTGTAGATGCCGGGTGCCGTGACATGACCGTAGGAAAGCCGCGAATCGACATGGCCAAAGCTTGTCGTCTCGATGCTGACCTGCGGATAAAATGCGCGGTAGCGCGAGGAGATCGGAGCGCCCTGCGCAAGTTCGCTGAAACTCTCGATCAGGAACGCCGTGTTGCGCTCGTAAAGCGCTGTCAGCGTCTCGACCGCCTTGGCGGGATCATCGAAGCTCTGAGGCTGGAAAGGCGGTGGGGAGGATATGTCGAGGGGCGACAAAAGGGAGATTCGTTTGTTCATGACGCATTATAGAGAGTTGTTCTTGACAAGCAAACGACGCGCGCCGGCGGATTCCGATTTTTTATACTCCTGCCTGCCCGGTGCGAATGCCCGTCGCCCAACCTGCGCAGCGGTTTTGAGACAACGACATGGATAAATGAAAGACTTAAAGCGCAGAGCACGATGCGCTTTAGTCACCTCACCGCGGGCGCGCAGAAGCTGCCGTTTCTCTCCAGACAGGTATAGCTCGCCCCGAAATGCGACTGTGCACCGCCGCCACCCTCATGCACCACGACTGCCGAAAACGTGATCGCAAAGATCGCCGCAAATAGCGTGATGATGCTGAGGCGTCTTGCCATAATATAGTGGTTCATTGCCTTGCCCCCGATACGCAACTCTATCGTGACATGAGTTTTGCCATGCGGTGGCTGAATGAGTGCTGAGATACCGGTTCATCCGCCGTTCAGCTTGTCGGGCCGGCTCGGGCCGGTCGCCAAGGGTTTCGAGGCATGCCGGCTTCGACATGCTTGGCGTTTTGGATGATGGCTGCACAGGTGCGTTGCGGTACGCTTATAAGTTGGTTCGGCTATTCTTCGGCGGGCCAATCCCGCGCGGTATGGATCACACGCAAGATGACGACGCTTTCGCGTCCCGCGATCGACCGCAGCTCATAGGAAATTATGTAGGGGAGCCGGGTGAGGGACTTTTCATAAGTGCCAGTTATTCGCCCTGGCCGACCGGTTGCAAATTCGCCAAGTTTCTTGCCTGCATCCTCGATGGCGTCCACGACCCTTTCGGCCGCATCGGAGTTGTCCTTTGCGATTTAACGCAGAATTTCCAGATTATCCTGATGTGCTTGCTTCGACCGAAGAACCGGCCTCATCCGCGCGGGGTCTTCCTACGCTTGGCATCCGCGATGACCTTACGCATTTCGGCGACGGCCTGATCGTGCGGGATAACACGCCCGGCTTCCGCATCGGCCATGCCGCGTTTGATACCCTCGATGATTTCAAGCTCGCGCTCCACATAGGCCGCTACGGCCTTGCCGGCGAGGAATGATTTGCCGCGTTGCGTGTCGGCCGCAATCCTATCAAGCTTTTCTTTTACGTCGGGGCGGATCCGAATTGTCATGGTCGTGCTGTCGGCCACTTCGAAAACTCCTGCGTTGAGCTGTGTACACTCTAACACATCCCAGCCGTTGCCCGCTATCCGCCCCGCGTTCTCTCAGAGCCGCGTCCAGGTCTGCGACTTGCAGAGGATCTTCATCACGCAGCCCTGCATCCTTAGCGAATTGCCGGAAACCTTGCCTGAGCCGCTATAGGTCTTTTCGGCGGCCGGGTCGGTGATCTCGCCGGCATAGCTGCCGCCGGTTCCCGCAAGCGTGCCGATCTTCCGGCCGGCATATTTACCGGTCTTCAGTGTCACGCAGTAACTGCCGCCGCAGGATGCGATCACCGCCGTATCGCCGGCAGCCGTCTTCCAGTTGCCGACGATCGGCTCATCGGCATGCGCGATACCCGCGATCACTGTTATGGCGCCGGCGAGAACGAAGCTGCGGATCATCTTTTCCTCCATGATGTCCTTGATCGCCGCGAAAATAACTGACGCGAACGTAAAGGTAAACAGGGTCAATCGCTATCATGCTGACTGGCTGAAAAACGCGAGAAAAAGCCGTGCGGCGAGCTTTCAAAGATATCGCCTGCTGATTTCATGATGAACGATCCGTTTATTTTCAAATCTGAATCTTTCGTAAAATCTGCTCGAAAATCCTTAATTCGCAGGGAGTCCGATGTTTAACGAAAATCCAATTTTACCAAGTGTTTGCACTTTGTTTGTCTCAAATTAATCATGCATTTTAGGCGTTTTTTGAAAGCCGTTTGGCATAGTGAACCCATCAAACGAGCGGGGCAAACCCGCCGGACCGAAAGGGCCGCAAGCCGCAACAGACGGCAAGGCCTAGAGGTAAAACAGGGTCAGTCATAAACAGGCTAACAGGGATAAAACCGATGGCACGCTTTGAAATGCACAATGCTGAAACGGCCACCATGGGTGGCGACAACAACAGCGCCGATGTCTTCTGCGAAATGGGTCTGATGTATGCGACCGGCCGTGGCTGCGAAGTCGATCTCGTCGCAGCCCACAAATGGCTGAACATCGCCGCAATCAAGGGCAACGACCGCGCCGCCGAGCTTCGCGCCGACGTGGCCGCCGCCATGGACAAGATGCAGCTCGCAGCAGCGCTGCGCGCCGCCCGCGAGTGGATGACGGTTCACTAAAACAGGATGATTTTAGGCCAGGTCGGCCTAAAATCTGAATCAATCGACAAAAACAGCAATAACAACCTCGGAAAGAGGGAGCTGGCGGGGCGCTTTGGACGGGGCCGACGCCGGGAGAAGACAACCGCGACCGGATCCTCCACCGGCCGCGGTTCTTCGTTTTATCGGCTGATCTGTTTCAGCACCTGCGGCAGCGCTTCTTCGAGAAGCGCCATATCCGCCTCCGGCCCGACGCTGACGCGAATGCAGCGGTTGAGCGGCGCCACACCAGGCATGCGGATGAAAACCCCGCACTCCATCAATCCGTCGACGATCGCCCTGGCATAAGCGCCGTCGCGGCCGGCGTCGATCGCCACGAAATTCGTCGCCGAGGACAGCGGTTGAAGGCCGTTCGACCGGGCGATATCGCCAATCCGCTCCCGGCCCGCATGGATTTTCCCGATCACCTCGACGAGATAGGCCTGATCCTTGAGGGCGGCGAGCGCTGCTGCCGTCGCCAGCCGGTTCATGCCGAAATGATTGCGGATCTTGTCGAAGGCCTGTGCCGTGCCTGCCGTCGAGATCACGTAGCCGGTGCGTGAGCCGGCAAGTCCGTAGGCCTTGGAGAAGGTGCGGGTGCGAACGACGTTCGGCAGCTCGATGAGCGAGGAGATCGACGGCAGCGAACCTGCCGGCCCCGTCTCGCTGTAGGCCTCGTCGAGCACCATCAGCGTCGTTTCGGGCAGCGCACGGGCGAAAGCGACGATGCTGTCGGCATCCCACCAGCTTCCCATCGGATTGTCGGGATTGGCGAAATAGACGAGCGGGGCATTCTCGCGTTTCACCGCATCGAGCAGCCCGTCGAGATCCTCGCGGTCGTTTGCGTATGGAACCGGCACCAGCCGGCCACCGAAACCGGCGACATGGAAATTGAAGGTCGGATAGGCGCCAAGCGAGGTGACGACCGGCGCGCCCGGCTCAATCACCAGCCGGACGATCTGGCCGAGCAATTCGTCGATACCGCTGCCGATGGCGATATTGGCGGCCGAGACGCCGAGATGGGCGGCGAGCGCTTCCCGGAGCGCGAAATTCTCCGGATCATTGTATTTCCAGATATTGCCGGCCTCTTCGCGCATCGCTGCAAAGACGGAAGCGGCTGGGCCGAAGCCGTTCTCATTGGCGCCGATCCGCGCCGAAACGGCAAGTCCGCGCTGGCGCTCGATCGCCTCGGGGCCGACGAAGGGGACTGTGGAGGGCAGGGCGCTGGCAAGAGGTGTAAAGCGCGAAAAGGCGGACATGCGAAGGCAGTTTCCCGGACATATTGACAATCGGCGCAACAATAGGCCCGGGCACGGCCAACGCAAGCAAGATTATTTCCGCAACGGCAGTGCCGCGCGTGTCGTCGGCCTGTTCACGCGCGGAAGATCGGCGCGCGCCGGGCGTCGATTGCTTCCATGTTGCCGATCATGAAATCGGTGCGGACGACGCGGCGCAGAACCTCGGGGTCCATGATGTTGATGAACCGCACCCCGATGCGTTCTTTGTTGCGGTAGACCTCGGCGCAGCCGATCCGGTAGGCGAGGCCGAGAATGTTGAGATAATAATGTTTTGGCAGGCCGGCCGTGGTCGAGACGATGAAGGTGGCGCCGCCCTGGGAGATATCGATGATCTCGGCGCTTCGCATCGAGACGCCGGTCAGGCACGGGCGGACGGCGACGATGCGGGCTGGCCGTTTGACGCTGAATTCTTCCCAACGCAGGTCGTAGACAGCGGATTTGACCGTGGCAAGGTGTGTAGCGCGGAGCATAGTCATTCACATTCTCCGTCAGACAGGGCGCATTTGGGGTCTTGATCGCGCGAGCAAGCTGGCCTTGATCTCATTCAAGCTGGGGTCTTGCTCCAACCAAGGTCACATGAATGTTTTGCACATTCGTCAAATATAAAATGACAATTTTAACGAGTTTAAATTTTGTGCCCAAGCGGGACGCCCGATGTGCGTTATCGGGACGCGGGCTTTCATCTCCAGGCTCCCGTTTCAGCCAAAAAATCTGACGGCGAGATATCCGCCGGCGGAAGTGAGCGCCGTCAGCGCCGTGCCCCAGGCCATGTCGACCAGGCTCATGGCGAGCGGCCAGTTGCGAAGCGTGGCGAGATTGGTGATGTCATAAGTGCCATAGGCCGCCGGTCCCAGAATGGCACCGTGGAGAAACGCCGTGCGATAGAGGCCGCCGGATTGGGCCAGGTAGCATCAGTGATCCTAACTGGTCGCGATAGAAGCTGCGGGCGATGAGGCCGAGCCATATCTCGTCGCAGACGAGAAGCGAGCTTGGCCTTTTCTACGCAGCAAAGGCCGACCGGATCGCTGCCCGTTCGATTTCGGTGCAATTTTCCCGAACTCTTTCAATGGCCGAGCGTTCTGCCTTGATCGATGAAGCATGGCGCGCTTCGAATGACGACAGCGAGGAGTTGAAGATGACCGACGTCAAAATCCCTTCGAAATCATGGGTCGTGGTCTGCAACGGAGCCAAGGCTCTGTTCATGCAGAATGCCGGCGATGCCCAGCTGATGAACCTGAAGGTGCTGGAAACTCTAACGCAGCCGAGCGAGCCCGACCGCGAGATCGGCGCCGACAAGCCCGGCCGCAGCCATGCCGCCGATGGCTTCAGCCGCAGTGCTGTCGAGGAGACCAACTGGCAGGATCAAGCCGAAGCCCAATTCCTGAAACAGGTCGCGGAAAGGCTGGATGAGCTGGCGCAGGAAAAGGATGTCCGCCGCATCGTCCTCGTTGCGCCGCCGAAAGCACTCGGCGCGCTGCGCCCGGCGCTCAGCGCCGATACGCAGGCAGCGATCTCCATGGAATTGGCCAAAGACTATACCAATATGCCTGTCGATGAGATCGAGCGGCATCTCGCCGCCTGAGCCGTAGAGCAATTCCAGGAAAAGTGTGAAGCGGTTTTCCGTCCGGAATTGCGTAGAAACAGAAGGATAGAGCGGTTATGCGCTTCCCGTGAAGCTGAACCGCTCTAGCACAACCTGAGGAAACGCGGGTCGAGAGGCCCGCGTTTTCGCGTCACGCGGACGGTTTCTGCCCGGCAAACAGGTCTTCATGATCGGCAAAGAGCGCCGCCAGGCGGTCGATGACGATCCTGACCTCCGGCCTTTGCCTCTCGTCGTCATGCGCAACGATCCACATGTCGTAGGTCAGTTCGTCGATGACCGGTCCGGCGCGGACGAGCCTGCGCTCCTGATCGCCGATGAAACAGGGGAGCACGCCGCGGCCGGCACCGCCGCGGATGAGGTAGAAGAGCATATGCGGCGTGTTCGTCCAGCTGGTGATCCAGGAATCCGGCTGTTCGAACGTCCATTTGTCCGCCGGCGTGATGGCGGTATCTGTGCCGAGCGAGATCCAGTTGCAGTTTTTGTCGTCATAGCCGGCCGCCTGATAAGCCGCATGCGCCACCTTGACCGAACGGCGGATCGCGACGTTGCCGCTCTCTGGCCGGCTGTGGCGAATGGCGATATGCGCCTCGCGATAGGTGAAATCGACGCTCGCATCGGAGGTCTTGTAGCACATGCGGAAGCTGTCCTTCGGCGTCCAGACGCTTTCCAGATGGTCGGCGACGAAGCGCGAGGTCCAGCTATCGGCGGCCGTCGAGACGATCGGCAGTGTCAGCACCTCGCCGCGCCAGTCGGAGATCGCACGCGCCGCATCCTGCATCAGCCGGACGCGATCGAGCAGCTCCTGCCCGTCCTTGGCGAGCAGATAACCGGTGGGGCCGCGGCTGAAGAGCGAGCGGCCGGTCACCCGTTCGAGCGCCAGCATGCGCCGGCCGATCGTCGGTGCGCTGAGCCCGGTGCGCGTCGCCGCCGCCGAAAGCCCGCCGCCGGTCGCAACATGGAAGAAAAGTTGCAGGTCGTCCCAGCTCGCATCTTTCATGGATGAAAACCCCCTTTCCCCAGCGCCTCTACATCGGAAGGGCGCGAAGGCTTAGCTCAAGTGCCTGAGCCAAATAGATGGAGGATGCAGCAATGGATCTCAACTGGGTTGTTCTCTTTAGGGAAATTGAAATCGGCAATCGCCGGATCCGCCATGATCCCTTGGCCGATCCGCTCGATCGTCCGGAATGGCGCGGATTTCTCTGGGCCGTTCCGATCATCGCGCGTCTCGCCGCAAGACGGAGCGGCGAAACAAAGGCGACGCGCCGCGATGATTCACGGATCGGAAAAAGCCTCAGGTTTCGAAGTTCAATCGCAACACGTGGTGCAGGAATTCCGGATTGATCAGCATGTTGAAGCTGATCGTCACCAATTCGCCTTCGCGCTTGACCACGGTCGCACCGATCTCGTCATGGATGCCGAGGAT